>CAMAUH010000368.1 GCA_945861365.1 Candidatus Kuenenia stuttgartensis | reverse complement strand
CGGGCAACAGCAACAGGGCCGGGAGGGAACGCATGCGGGGCGGCACTCTACCGTCGCGCGGTGGCCCGCGGCGTCAGTGGCCGCGTACCGCCATCGTCGCGAGTTCGGCGCCGAGCCCGGGCAGCCAGGCCAGATCCAGGCCGGCCGCGGCATCGCCGAGCTGCTGCTGCAGGCCCTGCATCGTCGCGGCATCGGCACAGAACAGGGCGGGCACGACCAGCATGCGCGAGCGGCCGATGCCCTTCAGCCTGGTGACCACCTGCGGCAGCGACGGTTCGCCGGCTTCGCAGGCGATCGCGATGTTGGCGAACATGCTGCGCTTCTTCAGGGCCTTCTTCTGCTCGAGCTCGAGCCACGTGGCCTTGTCGGCATCGCTGGTGCCCTTCGGCAGTACGACGATCGTGGTGCCGCCGAACGGGCCGCCGGCGAGCGGGATGCCGAAGCCGGTTGCGAACAAGCCGAGCGGGAACGGGCCGTCGCCACCGAGACCAAGCCGACGCACACGGTCGGCCGGCGCGTCGGCGGGCACGTCGGCGGCGCGCACGAGCCGCGCGGCCTGGCCCTTCGCGAGCAGGTTCCGGCGATACAGCTCGGCCCATTGCCGCGTGCGTGGCGCGTCGTTCGGCAACACCAGCAGCAGTGCGGCGTCCGCCGCCGGGGTGGGGCGGGGCGGCAGGCCGAGGCGCTCGCGCAGGGCGGCTGCCAACGTGTCGTCGTCACCGAGGGTGGCTGCGCGCGCTGCAGTGCCGACCTTCGTGTAGTCGGCGGCGATCGCTTCGAGCGCCTTGGTGTCGCCGCCGCGCGTGAACAGCTGCAGCGACTTCGCGACCGGGCGCTGGTCCGGCAGCGCTTCCATGCCGAGGCGCTTGCTGTCGCTCGGCTCGATGGCGACGAAGTCGTTTGGCAGCCATTCGCCGTACAGCGCCGTCCACAGCACCGCGGCGCCGCCGGCACCCTCGCCGGCGATGACGACGCGCTGGCCGTCGATCGGGAAGCGTCGCGTCGCGTACTCGACGAGCCGCGCCACGCCGTGGCTGACGCGCGAGTAGTCCGAACGGAAGCCGTCGCCGAACGCGTAGCGGCCGCCGAGGCCGAGGTCGGGCTGCACTTCGGGGAACGGTGCTTCGACGACGGCGACCGCGGCCTCTTCGCCGAAGGCGTGGCGCCACAGCGCGACGGCGTCCTCGGTGCGGGTGTTGCCATCGGGCAGCCACACCAGCAGCGGCCAGTTCGTGCCGGTCTCCGGAACGTCGAGGCGATAGCGCAGCTCGGCCGGCACCTCGACCGCGTAGTTGCCGTCGTTGAAGTCGCGCGCGAGCGTGCGCGCGTAGACGAGGAAGTCGGCCTGCGCGGCATCGCGTTCGGGCCGGATCGTGTGCAGCTCCGCGGTCGGCGCGATCGACACCACCGCGAACGTGGCCTGCGGCGCTCGCCGCGCGAACTGCGCGGCGGTGCCATCGCGGTAGGCGACGTGGAAGCCGCCGGCGACGTGCAACACCAGCGAGTCCGGGTGGGCGGCCAAAGCGCGCGCGACGTTGTCGCCCATCGCGTTGTCCCACAGGTTCTGCGTCTCGTAGAGCCGTTCCTCCGGCGTGCCGCTGCTCGGTCCGCCCATGTGGCCGCGCACGGCGCGGTCGACGCGTTCCCAGTAGGCAGCGCTGGCCGGGAAGATCTCGGCCGGCACCAGCGCGCGCTGTTCGGGCGTCAGCTTCGCGAGCGCAGCTTTGCCATCGCCGCCTGCGAACGCGCGACGCAGCGTGCCGGGGAAGTTCGCGGCGACGACCGGGATCTTCGCGGCCTTCGCGCACTCGACCAGCGGCCGGTACGCGGTCTGGTAGTTCTGCCACGGGCGCGCCTTCTGCAGGAACGTCGCCTCGTCGATGCGGCCGGCGAGGTAGTCGTCGAGCACACCCTGCACGTCGCGCTCGAACATCTCCATCGTCAGCACGACCTTGCCGGCTCTTCGCTGCAGCAGTTGCTCGAGCACGTGCAGTTCGACCTGGTGCGTGGTGTCGTCGACGTGCGTCTCGCCGAGGAACACGACGTCGTGCTTGGCCAGCGCGTCGAGCAGTTCGGGCCAGCTGCGGGTCGCGTTGGCCTTGGTGTCGTGGACGCGCGTCGCTTCGGCGAGCGGCGGCAGCGGGCGCGGGGCCTGCGCTGTGGCGGCGGTGGCGAACGCGAGGAGGGCGGCGAACGGTGCGGCGCGGAGCATTCCGCCATGTCACGGCGGGCCGCGGCCACGCGCAACGGGAAGTTCGGCCGAGCTCGCGGCGCCCCGCTCGGCGCGCTGCGGGACGGCACGGCAGCGACGTGCGCGGCCTGGAATCAGCCGCCGAGAGCCTTCAGCACCCGTTCGGCGTCGGCCTTGTTCTCGCCGGGGCTTCCGGCCAGGAACGCGCGCAGTGCCGCGAGCACCTCCGGCGTGCGCGCATCGAAGGCCTGAAGTGCGTCGATCGCCCACCGTTGGTGGTACAGCCAGGACTCGTCGCGCCGCTCACTGGCGATCACGCGCAGCGCCAGCGGCACCACCTTGTCGGGCTGCGTCTTGATCTCGCCGAGGGAGCGCATCGCGTTGCCGCCGACGGTGTTGACGGTCGAGTCGATCTTCGGCAGCGAACGTTCGACCGCGGCGATCAGGGCCGGCACGGCGCGCGGGTCGCCGATCTTGCCCAACGCCTCGGCGGCACCCTCGGCGCCGCGCAGGCCGCGCTTCTCCAGCAGCTGCAGCAGCGCCGGCACCGCTGGTTTGGCCTTGGGTCCGAAGTGCCGGAGCACCTGGCAGGCCTGCAGGTTCATCGCGTTGTTCGACAAGCACGTGATCAGATGCGGGATCCCGGGTTCGCCGACGGCACGCAGGCAGTCGCTGATGGCGGTGCCGTCGACCTTGGCACCGGGCCACAGCTTGGTCACTGCGGGCAACAACTCGACTGCCGCAGCGCCGAGCTGGCCGGTCGCCCGGAGCGCCGCGAGCTGTCGCGTGTCGTCCGCCAGCGCCTTGCCCACCACGGCCACCGCCGGCTTGCCGACCTTGGCGAGCGCATCGGCTGCGGCATTGCGCACCTCCGGGACCTCGTCGCCGAGTGCGGTGCCCAGGGCGGCGACGGCGCTGGCGGCCCCGGCGCCCAGCTTGCCGAGTTCGTTGGCGGCGCGCAGCCGCTCGACGCTGTCCTTGCTGCGCAGCTGCTTCGTCCAGTCCGCGGCGGTCGACTGCGCGATCGCCACCTGGCTGAGCGCGAGGAGGCTGGCGAGGGTCAACTCGATGGTGCGCATGGGGGGGCTCGGCGTGGATAGACGACTCACCGGTCGTCGTAACACGGCAGTTGCTGCTCAGCAGGGGCTTTCCGTGTGTGTGCCGTGCGACGACACTGGCGCGATGCGTTCCACGTCGCTCGCGCCGGTGTCCGCGCTGTTCCTGCTCGCCTGGGCGTCGGCGCAGTCGGTGCCACCGCTGCGCGACCCGGTGCGCCTGCAAGCCGATGGGTTGCCGATCGCGATGGAGACGTTGTGCGAGTACGGGCACGCCGGGCCAGCCATCGGCGACGTCGACGGCGATGGCGATCGCGACCTGCTGATCGGCGACTTCGGCGGCAACTTCTGGTTCTTCGAGAACCGCGGCACCGACAAGCAGCCCGACTACACCAACCGCGGCCGGTTGCGCCACGAGGGCAAGCCGCGCGGCGAGTTCCTGTGCGTGCGAACACAGTGATGCGTCGCAGCCAGTCCACGGTTCGTGGACTTCGATCGGGACGGCAAGCTCGACTTCGTCAGCGGCTCGTACGACCCGGGTGAGGTGTTCCTCTTCCGGGGCCTGGGCAAGGGCAAGTTCGTGAACGCCACGATGCTGCTCGACGAGCGCGGCGTGCCGCTCGTGCACCATCCGGTGGAGTGGCAGGAGCACGCGAAGCTGCAGGCGGCGAAGTCGGGGGACAGTGCGCCGGCACAGCAGGCCAAGGTGGCGTCGTACGGCAGTTTTCCGATGCCGATCGACTTCGATGCGGATGGCGACCTCGACATGCTGATCGGCAGCCTCGGCGGCAACGTCTTCTGGCGCGCGGGAGTCGTGCTCGACAAGAAGGCGAAGAAGGGCGCGGTGGGGCCGTTCGCCGCCGCGAGCGTGCCGCTGCAGGCCGCGGGCGAGACCCTGAAGGTGCATTCCCATGCGGACCCGTTCGCGGCGGACTGGGACGGCGATGGTGCCTTCGATCTCGTCGTCGGTGCCGGCGACGGCAGCGTCGGCTGGTACCGCAACGAAGGAACGCCGCAGGCGCCGCGCTTCGCCGCCCGGCAGGAGCTGGTGGCCGCCAAGTCGGCGACCGACTCCATGACGCGTGCGTTCGATGCGAAGGGCGAGCCGCTGCCGGGCACGCGGGCGCAGATCTGCGTGGCCGACCACGATGGCGATGGCCGCGCCGACCTGCTGGTCGGCGACTACGCGCGAGCCGGTGGCGACACCAAGAAGGTCACGAGCTACGTGTGGCTGTATCTGCGCAGCGGCCCCATCACGCCGCGCTGATGGTGCGGGCGGTATCGCCGCGGCTTCCGCAAGCCGCCGGGGCCGGTCACCCGGACGTATGCTCAGGTTCCGCCATCCTGCATGGAGCCCGCCGCCAAGACATCCACTGCGCTCGCTGACCACGTCGCCGCCGAGTTCCTCGGCCGCTACCTGCAGGATCGGCTGGCGGGCC
>CAMAUH010000367.1 GCA_945861365.1 Candidatus Kuenenia stuttgartensis | reverse complement strand
ACCCGATGCCGCCAGGCGCGCGGTGGTTGACGCCGGGAGTGCTCTGGCGCGGCATCGCCGTGGGGCCCGGGTTGCTGCTGCGCGGCGCGCCGACCGACGGATTGGCGAATCGGGGTGCTGCCGATGGGGTCGGAGCAGCCTGTCGCTGGACGCTCGGGGTCGGGTTGCTGAAGCGCGGCGTCGGATTGCTGAAGTTGGTCGGCGCCGGTGCCGAGGCTCGCGGGCGCGCTACCGGTGCTGGCGCATGACCACCGCCGGAGGATCCTCCGCTTCGCCCTCCCCCGATCGACCCGCCGCTGTGGCCGCCACCCATCGATCCGCCGCTGCGACCTCCGCTCTGTGCACCGCCTCCACTTTGCCCGCGCTGGGCGGCTACCGAGCAGGCGAACAGGAGGCTGATCGTGACGATCAGCAGGAGATGGGGTTTTGCCATGGGAGCCTCAGCGCAAACGGGAAGGAGCGCGCGCCAGCAACAATGATACCGGCTTCTGGCGCCGGTTGGCGGAGCCCGGATTCTGCCGTGCTGCCGGGGCGCGCACAGGCCCGGGGCAGATTGCTGACCTCATCATGATGCGCACCGGGAGGGCGGCTGTCCCGTCGCCAAGACAGCCCACAAGGCCTGCGCCGCCTTCCAGGAAGCTCGTCCGCCATTGCCGTCGCCATGGCACCATCTGCGGATGCGGTTCCTGGCGAAGCTGTTCTTGCGCGGTCTGGTCGCGATCCTGCCGTTGGCGCTGACCGGCTACCTGGTGTTCGCGGCGGTCGTGGCGGGCGAGACGCTGCTGCGCAAGCTGCTGCTGATGTTCCTGCCGGAGCCGAGCTACTGGCCGGGCATGGGGTTCCTGCTGTCGATCGCGCTCGTGCTGTTGATCGGCTTGCTGATGTACTCGTTCGTGGTGCGGCGCATCTATGGCCGCGCCACGGCCATGCTCGAACGCATCCCCGTCGTGAAGTCGGTCTACGGCATGTTGGCCGACGTGGTGCGGCTGTTCGCCAGTGCCGAAGAGCGGCCCTTCCGCCGCGTCGTGCTGGTGTCGCCGCACCAAGGCGTCGAGCAGCTCGGGTTCCTGACGCGCGAAGACTTCGCCGACATGCCGGACGTCGGCGAGGGCAAGGTCGCCGTCTACCTGCCGATGAGCTACCAGCTGGGTGGGTTCACGGTCATCGTGCCGCGGTCCCAGGTCCGGGAGGTCGCGATGTCGGTCGAGGAAGCGCTGCGGTTCTGCGTCACCGCAGGCGTCGCTCGCCAGCGGGGTGCGGTACCGACGCGGTAGCCGCGGTTCGCGCCAAAACTCGCCGCTGCGATCGGTGCAGGGGGTCCGTAGCATTCGCCGCCGCATGCGATCCCTGCTCACTGCCGTCTCCGTCCTCGTCGCCACGTCACTGGTCGCTGCCCAGCAGGGCTCGATGCAGTACGGGCGGCACCTGATGACGACGTTCGAAGGGGGCGGGCTCACCGGTACCACCAGCAAGGGTCTGGTGGTGCGGCTCGGCGATCGCGCGGCCGTCGCCTTCGACACCGAACTGCTGCGGCTCTCGGCGGCTTGGACCGATGGCTGGTTGCGTTTGCGCGGCACGGCCTACGACGGCTCGCACGGCCCGATGCCGAAGCTGCGCGGCAACAAGCTGGCGGAGACGCGGCCGGCGCCCGGTTGGGCCAAGGACGGCAAGTTCGACGATCCGCGCGCGATCCCGTTCGGGCCGCTGCCGCGCGAATGGGGGCAGTACCGCGGCATGTGGCTGCACGGCGACCGGGTCGTCATCGGCTACCGCATCGGCGACATGGATGTGCGCGAAGCTTGGTCCACGATCGGCGACAGCATGGTGTTGGCCCGCACGCTGGAACTCGGCCCGAGCAAGGTTGCACAGGCGATGCTCGTGCTGGACGGGCCGGAGGATGCTGCCCCGGGCACGGCTTCGCTCGCTGGTCAGCACCGCATGGCGATGTTGCAGTGGCAACCGCAGGCGAGGGAACTGGTCGAACTGGCACTGTCCACGCGCGATTGGGCGGCGCTGCCGATGGGCGCGCCGTCGCGCGGGGACTACCTCGATGCCGCGAGCGGCACCGGCGCCGTCATCGCCTACGTGCCGGGGTTCGCGCGGCCACATGGCGGCAAGCCGGCGGACGATGGTGATGCCAAGGCGCGGCAGCTGGGCAAGCTCGCCGATGGCGAAGCCGCTGCCAACGCCGACGACTGGACGCACAGCGTCTGGTTCGACAAGCACAAGGTCGGCGACCAGGAGTCCGACGATGGCCGGGTGCTCGTCGACCTGCAGAAGGTCGTCGACGTCACGCGCGTCAACACGTTCAGCTGGCACTCCGGGTACCGCAGCACGCAGCAGTACGAACTTTTCGGCAGTGCCGCCGAACAGGCGCCGGATGCGGCGGCTGCCGATCCGGCCGCGGCCGGTTGGCAGCGCATCGCGAAGGTCGACACCGGTTCGCTCGGCGAAGGCGACAAGCACGGCGTCGGCATCGGCAAGGAAGGTGGCCTCGGCAAGTTCCGCCACCTGCTGTTCACGGTGAACAGCGGCAGCGCCTTCCTCTCCGAGATCGATGTCTTCGCGGATCGCTTCCGCGCGGCGGTCGACGCCGTCGGTCGCCCGCGGCAGAACCTGGTCTGCGCGCTGCATGGCGCGGCCGGCGCGGAACTGGTCCTCGAAGGCACGCGCATGCTGCTGCGGGTGCCGCCGCACACGGACACGCTGCGTCTGCAGCTCGACTACGCCGCCGGTGACGAGGCCAGCCTGCAGGCCGCGCTGCCGACCCTGACGGCAGCCGCCGCGGTCGAACCGCTGCCGACGAAGCCCGCCGGGCCGCGCTGGGGCGCGCCGTTGGTGACCAAGGGGGAACGCGGCGCCGACGACGGCGCGTTCGCGGTCGACACGATCACGATCCCGTTCGACAACCCGTTCCGCTCGCGCATGCGCACGGGCGCGTTCGACTTCTTCCGCGACGGCCGCGCTGCGGTGTCGACGTGGAACGGCGACGTCTGGATCGTGTCGGGATTGGACGACAAGCTCGAGCGGCTCGAGTGGAAGCGCTACGCGACCGGCCTGTTCGATCCGCTCGGCCTGCGCATCGTCGACGACGTGGTGTTCGTGCACGGCCGCGATGGCATCAGCAAGCTGCACGACGAGAACGGTGACGGCGAAGCCGACTTCTACGAGTGCTTCAACAACCAGGTCTTCATCACGCCCGGCTTCCACGAGTTCGCGTTCGACCTGCAGACCGACGCCGCGGGCAACTTCTACTTCAGCAAGGGCGCGCCGGTGAACCCGGGCGGCCGCGGCTTCATGCAGATCGTGCCGCACCACGGCACGATCCTGAAGGTCAGCAAGGACGGCAGTTCGATCGAGACCGTCGCCACCGGGCTGCGCGCCCCGAACGGCATCGGCGTGTCGCCGACCGGCGTCATCACGTCGGGCGACAACGAGGGCACGTTCATGCCGCGCTGCCGCCTCAACTGGATCGAGAAGCCCGGCTTCTACGCCGGGGTCAAGGCGACCGCGCATCGTCAGCCGGTGCCCGACCAGCCGGACCTGCCGCTGTGCTGGTTCCCGATGGACGTCGACAACTCGAGCGGTGGCCAGGCTTGGGTCACCGGCGCCGGTTGGCCCGATCTCGCGGGGCGTCTGCTGCACCTGTCGTACGGCACCTGTTCCGTCTACCTCGTGCTGAAAGAAGTCGTCGACGGGGTCGTGCAGGGCGGCGTCGTGCGGCTGCCGGCGAACTTCTCGTCGAGTTGCATGCGGGGCCGCTTCTCGCCGATCGACGGCCAGCTGTACGTGATCGGGTTGCAGGGCTGGCAGACCAGCGCTGCGCGCGAAGGTGGCTTCCATCGCGTGCGCCGCACCGAGGCGCCGCTCGGCCTGCCGCTCGCGCTGCACAGCAGCGACAAGGGCGTCTACCTGACGTTCGCCGAGCCGCTCGATGCGGAGACGGCGGCCGACAAGGAGAACTGGAGCGTCGAGGTCTGGAACTACCTCTACTCACCGAACTACGGCTCGCCGGAGCTGTCGGTGCTGCACCCCGAGCGCAAGGTCGAGCAAGGCAAGCCGAACCGCGACCCGCTGCCGATCACCGCTGTGACGTTGTCGCCCGATGGCCGCACCGCGTTCCTCGCGATCGACGGCATGCGCCCGGTCAACCAGATGAAGGTCACCTGGAACGTCGACAGCAAGGACGGTCGCGCGTTGAAGGGGGATCTGCACCACAGCATCCACGTGCTGCCGAAGGACGCGGGCTTCCCGCAGGAGCGCTGAGATGGGCAAGGGGCTGCTGACGTTCGGGCTCGGCTGGTCGCTGCTGACCGCCGCGCTGTCGTGGTCGACGCCGCAGGAACCGCAGCCGGCGACGCCGCCGACCCCGGGAGCAACCGCGGCACCCGTGGTGCCGAGTGCGCCGCAGCAGGCCGCGCGTTGGCAGGGGGCGAAGGTCACCTTCGCGCGCGTCGGCGGCAACGAGCCGGCCAGCCACAGCCAGCTCGCCCGACTGCTGTCCTTGGCGGTCGAACGCGGCGAGACGCCGACGCCGTTCGTGCTGCCAGGCCTGTTCCGCGCCACGTACCACACGTTCGTCGTGCTGCCGGCGCGCGATCGCTGCAACTTCCGCATCGAAGGCCGCGGCAGCGTCAAGCTGACGATCAACGGCGAAGTCGCTCTCGACGGGCTGTTGCGGCCCGGC
>CAMAUH010000366.1 GCA_945861365.1 Candidatus Kuenenia stuttgartensis | reverse complement strand
GGCCCGAGGGCGTGCGCAGCATGCGGTTCCAGTTCGCCGTCGACTGGCCGGTGCTCGAGGAAGCGATGAAGCGGCTGCGGAGTCTGCGCGCATGAACCCACTCGCCTTCGGCAGCGCGCTCGCGCTGCTCACGTTCGCTCCATTGGTCCGGACGCAGCAGGCGGAGCCCGAAGCGGGCCTCGTCGCGTTGCATCAGGCGCTGCTCGATGCGCAAACCGACGCGGTCGTGCTCAACGTCGCTGCGCATCCGGACGACGAGTCGTCGCGCACCGACACGGTGCTGCGGCGCAAGTACGGCATGCGTGTCGTCACGGCGTACACGACGTACGGCGACGGCGGCCAGAACGCGATCGGCCGCGAGATCGGCCCCGAACTCGCCTACCTGCGCGTACGCGAGACGCTGCGCGCGGCGGCGATGAGCGGCGTCGAGGTTCGTTGGCTCGGCATGCCGGACTTCGGCTTCTCCAAGACGCTCGAGGAGACGCGGGCGAAGTGGGGCGACGAGAACCTGCTCGCGGCGATGCGCAAGGTCGTCGACGAGGTCGATCCGGACTTCGTCATCAGCAACCACACGATCGGGCAGGGCCACGGCCACCATCGCGCGACGTTCTGGGCGATCGACACGGTGCTGAAGGAACGCGCCGCGGCGAAGGGCTACGTGCCGGCACTGCTGGTGCGCAGCAAGATCGAGGAAGCGCAGTGGATCGTCGATCCCGCGGAGTTGGAGCCGGCGCGCGGAGAGACCTACGCGCGGCTCGCGCATCGCGCGTGGACGCAGCACGTGACGCAAGGGCCGTGGGGGCCGCACAACCCGCTGCAGGTCGGGCGCGATTGGTGGAAGGTCGTCAACGAGAGCGAGCACACGGTCGCCGCGGTCGATGGAGTGCCGAAGGTCATGCCGTGGCTGTGGGTGCGGCGCGACCTGGTGGCGAGCGAGCGGCTCGGCCAGGATGTCGCCGCAATGCCGCGTTCTGCGCTGCATACCGCGATCCGTGAGCAACGAATCCGTGCCTCTCAAGAAGGGCGGGCGACCAGTCAGCAGGTCGGCTACACGGAGACCACCCGGTGGGTGCTGGCGAGGGCGAGGCACCACGCGGCGGTCACTGGTGCCGAGCTGGCCCTGGCGAACGTGCGCCTCGAGATCTGGCTCGACCGCGACGAGTTCGCGGTCGGCGGCGACGGCAAGGCCAACGTCGTCGTGCACGGCGCCGAGAAGCTGACGAAGCTCGAAGTCCGCTGCGGCGACCGCGTCGGCACGGCGATCACTGCGCCGATCCGCGCGATGGTGTTCGACGGGCTGCCGGTGTCGCCGGCGATGTCGCTGCCGCCATCGGTCGAAGCCGCGAACGCGCCGCCGCCCGCGGCCGCAGGCTCGGCACCCGCCGCACCCGGCACCACGCCGCCCGCCGCAGTTGCGCCCGCACCGTCGTCGCCCGGCCCCGCCGGACGCTTCGCGGTGACGTTCCCGATCGAGCCCCCGACCGGCGGTCCCGAGCCGCGCTTCGCCACCGTGCAGGTGTCGTTCGAACTCGACGGCCAACCGTTCGTCGTCACGCAGCGCCTGCCGTACACGCCGGTGCCCGCGATCGAACTCGCATGGGACCGCGAGGTCGTCATGGTGCCGAAGGGTCTGACGGTCGAACGCGTGCTCAGCGTGACGCTGAACAACCATCTCGAGCGAGAGACCTCTGCACCGATCCGCCTCGGCCTGCCGCCCGGTGTGCAGGCGGTGCCGCTGCCGGCGCGGCTGGCGCTGTCGCAGGAGCACACGCAGGCGCGCGTGCTGATCCGCGCGACGATCAACGCCGACGAACTAACCGCCGACGCCAGCATCGAAGTGGGCTTCGGCGACATCGCGTCGCGCATCCGCGTGCTGCCGGTCGACGTGTCGGTGCCGCCGGGCCTGAAGGTGGCGCTGGTGCGCGGCCCCGACGATTCGACGGAGCGCGCGCTCGCCGACCTCGGTGTGCAGTTCACCGCACTCGATCGCGACGCGCTGGCGATGGCGAAGCTCGAGGAGTTCTCGACGGTGCTGCTCGACATCCGCGCCTACCACCACCGGCCCGAACTCGCCGAAGTGCGCGATCGGCTGCTGCAGTTCGTGCGCGGCGGCGGCCGTGTCGTCGCGATGTACCACAAGCCCGGCGAGTGGAACGAACGCAAGGGCCACCCGCAGTTGGCACCGTTCCCGCTGGTGGTCGGCGAGGGCCGCGTCACCGAAGAGGACGCCGCCGTGACGCTGCTGGCGCCGCAACATCGCCTGCTGCAGCACCCGCACGCGATCGTGCCGGCCGACTTCGACGGCTGGGTGCAGGAGCGCGGCCTGAACTTCCCGAAGACGTGGGACGCCGCGTGGACGCCGCTGCTGGCGATGAAGGATACCGGCGAAGAGAAGCCGCTCGACGGCTCGCTGCTGCACACGCAGTACGGGCGCGGCGACTTCATCTACTGCTCGCTGGCGCTGTACCGCCAGCTGCGCACCGGCAACGCCGGGGCCGCGCGCATCCTGGTCAACCTGCTCGCGCGCTGAGCGACTCGCCGTCTCAGCCGGCGCGGCGCAGGTACTTGCCGATCTCGCGCGCGAGCTTGTCGTAGTGCGGCAAGCTCGCGAGCAACTGCTGCCAGCGCCGCAGGGAAGCCCCGACGGCGCCCCCGTCGCGCAGCACCGCGACGCCGCCATCGAGGCGATCCATGATGTTGTCGAGCCGGAAGTCCTGACGGGCAGCGGCGCGGGCTCGCTGCTCCCAGTGTGCGCATTCGCGATCGAGCAGCTCCGCCATCGCTGCGCCAAGCCCGGCGCGGTTGTGGGGGTACTGGTGGGTGATGAAGAAGAGGGCGTGTTCGGCACCTTTGCTGCGCAGCAGGGCAGCCATGGCGGTGTCGAGTTCTGGCCACGCGGCGATGCGCGCGATGCTCTGCTCCTTCACGTCGGTGGCGTAGGAACGCGTGTAGGCGAGCAGCTGCTCCAGCGACGCGTCTGCGCCGACCCGTTGCCACCGTTCGCGGTCCTGTTGCGCCAGCCCCAGCTGGAAGTCGTCGAGCTGGCCGCGGGAAGCGCGCCGCGCGACGAAACGACGCAGCCGCGGCACCACGCCCCACCACAGCATCGAGCCGTACGTGATGGCGCCGACCACAGCGACGATGCCGCCGCCGACGAACTGGACCGTGGGCGCGATCATGTGGCCATCGATGGTCGCCGCGGCGCCGAGCCCGGTTGCCAGCGCCGCCAGCTTCGCGAGGTGCGCGCCTCGGCGGTCGTAGCAAGCGAAGATCAGCACGACCAGGCCGACCAGATGGCCTGGCAGCGCGAGGCCCAGCAACCAGCCCGACACCGGCTCGGCGGGCCACGCGACGGCGATGCCGAGAGCGAGTGCCAACGTCATGCCGAGCGCGATCGGAATGACCACCAGGTGGAAGCCCATCATGTTCTCGCCTCGCGTCGGGCGGGCCGGGACGACGACGAGCAGCAGCGCTACGCCGGCGAGCAGCAGGAGCAGGTTGGCGAGCATCAGCATGACCCCAGGTCATCCGGCGGCGGGCTTCTGTGTGGCAGGCACCGGCGCGATTCTCCGTCGCGTGCGCCGCGGGCGCTGCTCAGCGTCGCCGCGCCAGTTCTGCCCGCAGCGCCGCGACTTCCTGTTCGAGCGCGGCGAGCCGCTGCAGGATCGACGGCGGCACCGTCGGCACGGCACTCGCCGCCGCCAGCTGGTCGAGCCGCTGCACCGCCAGCAGCGTGTCGGCGATCTGGTCGCGGAAGCCGTGCAGCATCAGCGTCTGCGCGCCGAGCGCCGACGCGGTCGGCATGCCCGGCTGCCACATGCCCTGCAGCGCGAAGTGCACGCGCAGGCTGTTGGCGAGCTGGTGGGCGTCGAGCGTCGTCAGCACCAAAGCCGTGGTGACCAGTTCGCGCAGATGCCGGCGCTGCACGATCTCCTCCGGCGTGCGCCACGGCACCGACGTGATCGGCAGCGCGCGGCCGGGCGGCAGGGGCGCGATCTCGTGCAGGCCGCGCAGTTCGTCGATCGGCAGCACCACGAACCCGCGCGACGCCAGCAGCGCGTAGAGCACTTCCTCGCAGCCGAGCGCGTCGAGTGCCAGCGGCCGCTGCAGCGTGAACCCAGGCACGTTCTCGACGGCGGCGAAGTCGTACAGGAAGTTGCGGCACAGGAAGCGCGCCGCCGCGTCGATCAGCTCGGCGACCGGGATGTCGCCGGCGGGCAGCACGATGCCGCGCGCGTCGATCAGGATCGGTGCATGCGCGACGGTGCGCGGCGCCAGCACGTGTTGGGCGGGCAGCAGACCGGCGACCGCCAGCGTCGCACCGAGGAGGAGGTGGCGCATGGCGGGGTCACTTCTTCTCGGCGTTCTTGCCTTCGAGCGCGTCGAGGCGCGCCGCGATCACCGCCAGGCGCTGCTCGATGTCGATCCACTCCTTGCCGCCAGGAACGTCGCTCGCGCGCACGATGCGGATCGCCTGCGCCACCTGGTCCTGCATGCCGCTGAGCAGCATCGCCGTGTTGTTGCCGACGTTGCCGATCAGCAGGGGACTGGACGGCGTGCCTGCGCTGGCGAAGAACGGCCGTAGTGCATTCGTGGCGATGGTGGCGTTGGTGTTCTCGAGCTTCAGCACGACGGTGACCGGCACGCGCAGGTCGGGCCGCGCCAGCACGTCCTCGGCAGCGCGCATCACC
>CAMAUH010000365.1 GCA_945861365.1 Candidatus Kuenenia stuttgartensis | reverse complement strand
GGTGAGCTTCGGGTTCACGCCCACCACCGGCAGGCCGTGCTGCAGGTAGCAGCGCAGCACCTTGTTGCCGTACTTGTCGCGGTCCTTGGAGGCGCCCACCACTGCGAACGCATCGCTCGCGAGGAACGCGGCGATGTCCGGCGACCGGGACGGCATCAGCGCCACGTCTCCTGCTTGCCGAGCAGGCGCGGCCGCTCGTCGGCGTTGGCGACCGACCAACCGGTCCAGAACGCGAGGCGCGCGATGCGCTCCATCTTGGTGCCGTCGAGCTTGTCGGCGGTGTCGGTCACCTGGTGGTAGTCCTCGTGCTCGCCGTTGCAGAAGAACACCACCGGGATGCCCTTCTTCGCGAAGTTGAAGTGGTCGCTGCGGGTGTAGTACTTGTCGCCGGACGTGAACGAGAAGCCGAGCACGGCGCCGAAACCTGACGCGTCCTGCACGATCGTCGAGAACTTCGCGTGGCGGTTGCTCGGCGTCACCATGACGACGTCGCCCTCGGACTCCGGACCGTTGCGGCCGATCATGTCGGTGTTGACGTTGGCGACCAGCTGGTCCGCGGCCCAGGTCGGGTGGTCGGCGAAGTAGGCCGAGCCCCACAGCCCGAGTTCCTCGCCCGAGACCGACAGGAAGATCACCGAGCGGCGCGGCTTCTCCTTCGACTCCGCGTACGCCCGTGCGATCGCCATCAGGCCGGCCGAGCCCGACGCGTTGTCGTCGGCCCCGTTGAAGATCTCGCCGTCGATGCGCTTGCCGACGTGGTCGTTGTGCGCCGAATACACGACAGCCTCTGCCGCCAGCTTGGGGTCGCTGCCGCGCAACACCGCGACCACGTTGCAGGCCTTGGCGTTGTCGTCGTGGCCGACCGCGAGCGTCACGTTCGCCGCGACGTCCGTCTTGGCGACCGGCATCGCCTCGCCCTTGTCGACGTAGGCCGCCACGGCCTCGGTCTTCAGGTCCAGCTGCTGGAACAACTGCGCGCTCGCCGGCACCGACAGCACCAGCGACGGCGTGTCGCCGCTGCCGCCGCCGAGCATCTGCAGCATGCCGTTCATGTCCTCCCCCGGCTTCAGGAAGGTGGCAGCCAGCTGGTCCTTGCCCGGCGCCAGCGCCAGGTAGTTCAACACGTCCGACAAGCCGAGGCGGTCTTCGTGCTGCACGAACAACACCGCCGCAGCGCCCTTCTTGGCCAGCGCCTTGGTGGTCTTCGACAGCTGGTTGAACACCCCGAACGACATCGCGAACTTCTGTTCGATACCGAGGTTCTTGTCGAGCTTGCCGCGCGGCCCCTTGATCGCGACGACGGCGATCTTGCCGGTCAGGTCGACGTCCTCGGCGAGATCCTTCGGCATGCGGGCCAGACCACAGAACTGCAGCTTGCCAGCCAACTGCACATCGATGACCTTGCCACCGAGCACCGCGAAACCATCGCGCAGCTTCAGCTCGCCGAGCTCGAGCTGGGTCTTCGCCTCGACGAACGTGCGCGCGATGCCGTAGTGCTGGAACCAGGTGTGCTTGCCGTCGACCTCGTCACCGAGCGGCTCGAGGCCGAGCTTCTCGAAGTGCGCCGCGATGTAGCGGGCGGCGGCCCATTGGCCGGGCGAGCCCGTCAGCCGGCCTTCCCGTTCGTCGGCAGCCAGCCAGGTCGCGTGCTCGAGCAGTTCCTTCGCCACGATCGTCTGCAGGGCTGCCGGCGGCTCGGGCAGCGGCGCCACGGCTGGCTTTCCCGTCGGCGCCTCGGTCGTCTGGGCGAACAACAGGGAACCGAGGCAGACGAACGGCAACAGGCGTCGGGACATGCGCAGGATCGGGTTGTGGGTTCGGGGTCAGGGTCGGCCACCATAGCCGACAGGTTGGCGGTCTCTGTAGCCGCAGTCCCGGGAGCATTGTCGCGCCAATGCCGCCATCGGTGGCAGAATGGGCGGCCCGATGGATGTGCCGCCCGATGCCGACATGCCGCGCCGCGGCCTCACTCCGCGCCAACGCCGGCGCCTCACCGCCGCGGCGGCCATCGCCGCCCTGCTGCTGCTGGTGCGTTGCGCCAGCATGTCGGCGGCCGCTGCCGGCGACGGCATCGAGGTCTGCGGCCAGCGGTTCCCGATCGCCACCACCGTCGTCAACTGGCGCGAACCCGGCGGCTACGACGCCTACCAGCGCGGCAAGCGCTTCACGGTCGAGGACCCGCCGGACGGCAAGCTGCGCTACTCGCCGTTGCGCGGCAACCTGCCGGCGGCGATCCAAGAGCGCGCCGCCGCCAACGGGCTCGATCTCGCCTCCCTGCGGCAGGTAGTGCACCAGTTCGTGCTGCACTACGACACCACTGGCACCTCGCGGCAGTGCTTCAAGGTGCTGCAGGACGTGCGCAACCTGTCCGTGCACTTCCTGCTCGACGTCGACGGCACGATCTACCAGACCCTCGATCTGCGCGAGAAGGCGCACCACGCGACCATCGCCAACGACTTCTCGGTGGGCATCGAGATCGCCCACCCGGGCGCCTGGAAGCAGCCCATGAACGCCGACATGGCGCGCTGGTACGGCAAGGATGAGCTCGGCTGGTTCATGAAGACACCGGCCTGGATGACCGAGCCGGGCATCCGCACGCCCGGCTTCGTGGCCAGGCCCGCGCGGCCCGACATCATCGCCGGCCGCGTGCAGGGCGACGTCTACCACCAGCTCGACTTCACCGAACCACAGTACGTGGCGCTGGCGCGCCTCTGCGCGGCGCTGGCGCAGGTGTTCCCCCGGCTGCGTCTCGAGGTGCCTCGCAACCCGGATGGCAGCATCGTCGACCATGCGCTGTCGGCGGACGAGCTGCGGGCCTTCGACGGCATCGTCGGCCACTTCCACGTGCAGACCAACAAGCAGGATCCCGGCCCGGCGATGCAGTGGGAACGCCTGCTGCGCGACGCGCGGGCCGCGCGATGAGCGAACGCACCATGCAGCGACCCTGGCTCCTGCGCCCGATCCGCCCCACCGACGACCAGGCGATCGCCGCGACGATCCGCGCGGTGATGACCGAGCACGGTTGCAGCGGCGACGGCTTCGCGATCCACGACGCCGAGGTGCAGCGCATGAGCGCGCACTACGCCACGCCTGCGGCGCGCTACTACGTCGTCGAGCACGGTGGCGCGGTACTCGGCGGGGCTGGTTTCGCCCGCCTGTCCGGCAGCCGCGACGACGCGGCCACCTGCGAGCTGCGCAAGATGTACTTCCAGCCGCCGGCGCGCGGCCTCGGCCTCGGCCGCGCGCTGCTCGAACTGCTGCTCGACGAGATGCGGGCGTCCGGCTACCGGCGCTGTTATCTGGAGACCACTTCGTGGATGCAGAAGGCGCAGCGCCTGTATCGCGACTGCGGTTTCGCGCCGCTGCCTGGCCCGCTCGGCTGCACCGGCCACCACGGCTGCGATGCCTTCTTCGCCCGCGACCTCTGACGGGCGCGCGCGACAAGGGCACGGCAAGAACGCGTGACGGCGCTGCCATGGCGGCCACCGGAAGCGGTAGCCGACGCCGTGCCGCGGACTAGTCGAGAACAGGCGAAATGCCGATAGCCGCGGGCAGCGGACCCCGCACCACCATGGAACTCCTGAACTACGGCGCGTTCGGCGACTGCACCGCCATCGCGATCACGGCTGTCTCCACCGGCCTGCTGCTCGGTGCCGTGTTCCTCGGCGCCCCGCTGTGGTCCTGCACCGCACTGGTCGCAGCGCTGTGCTGGAGCTTCGGCGCGCCGTGGTGGCTCGCCGCACTGGTGCTGGTGCCGCTGCTGGTGCTCAGCACCCCGGTGCTGCGGCGACCGCTGCTCAGCGACCGCATCCTCGCGTGGTTCCGCCGCTCGGGCTTCCTGCCGGCGATCAGCGACACCGAACGTGCCGCCATCGCGGCCGGCACCGTGTGGCTCGACGGCGAACTGTTCTCGGGCCGCCCGTCGCTGCGCAAGCTCGCCGGCGCCGCCTACCCGGACCTGACCACCGAGGAGGCGCAGTTCCTCGACGGCCCGGTCGCGCGCGCCTGTGCGCTCACCGACGACTGGCGCGTGCACCAGGAACGCGACCTGCCGAGCGAGGTCTGGGACTTCCTGAAGCGCGAGCGCTTCTTCGGCCTGATCATCCCGAAGCAGTTCGGGGGCCTCGGCATGTCCGCATCGGCGAACAGCGCCGTCGTGGCGCGGCTCGCGTCGCGTTCGCTGCCGCTGGCGATCACGGTGATGGTGCCGAACTCGCTCGGCCCGGCCGAACTGCTGGTGCACTACGGCACCGATGCGCAGAAGCAGCGCTGGCTGCCGGCACTCGCCAGTGGCCGCGAGGTGCCGTGCTTCGCGCTGACCGAACCGGGCGCGGGCTCCGACGCCGGCTCGATCACCGCCACCGGCGTCGTGTTCCGCGGCGAGGACGGCCAGCTGTGGCTGCGGCTGTCGTGGAACAAGCGCTACATCACGCTGGCCGCGATCGCGACCGTGCTCGGCCTCGCCTTCCAGCTGCACGATCCGGAGAACCTGCTCGGCAAGGGCCCGTTCCCCGGCATCACCTGCGGCCTCGTGCCGACGTCGACGCCCGGCGTCGTGCTCGGCCGCCGTCACGACCCGATGGGCGTGCCGTTCTACAACTGCCCGACCAGCGGCCGCGACGTGCTGGTGCCGCTCGAGGACACCGTGATCGGCGGGGCCGAAGGTGCCGGCCGCGGCTGGCAGATGCTGATGG
>CAMAUH010000364.1 GCA_945861365.1 Candidatus Kuenenia stuttgartensis | reverse complement strand
GCCTCGACGAGTTCCACGAGCGCCATCTCGAAGGCGACCTCGCGCTGGCGATGCTGGCGGAAGCGCGCGCGACGGTGCGGCCCGACCTGCAGCTGTGCGTGATGTCGGCGACGCTCGATCCAGGCCCGCTGCGCGCGTTCCTGCCCGGTGCGGTGACGATCGAAGCCGACGGCCGGTTGTTTCCGGTGCAGGTCGTGCACTTGGATCGCGCTGCCGATGGTCCGCTCGAGGTGACGGTGCGCACCGCGATCGAACGCGCGCTGCAGGAGACGTCCGGCGATGTGCTGGTGTTCCTGCCGGGCACCGGCGAGATCGCGCGCTGCGAGGATGCGCTGCAGAACCTGGCGCGCCGCGAGGGCGTGCTGGTGCTGCCGCTGCACGGCCGGCTCGAGCTCGCCGACCAGGACCGCGCGATCCGGCCGCAGGGCCGCCGCAAGGTCGTGCTGTCGACCAACGTCGCCGAGAGTTCGCTGACCATCGCCGGCGTCACCGCGGTGATCGACAGCGGCCTCGCCCGCGAGTTGCGCTTCGATCGCGGCCGTTCCGTCGACGTGCTGCAGCTCGAACGCATCAGCCTCGCATCGGCTGTGCAGCGCGCCGGCCGCGCCGGCCGCACCGGCCCCGGTCGTTGCTACCGGCTGTGGACCGCCGCCGAGGAGCGCGGCATGCCCGCGCGCTCGACGCCGGACGTGCAGCGCGTCGACCTGTGCGGCCCGGCGCTGACGGTGCGCGCGTTCGCCGGCCGCGATCCGCGCCAGTTCGGCTGGTTCGAAGCGCCACCGGGCGAAGCGCTCGCCAACGCCGACCGGCTGCTCTTGGATCTCGGCGCGCTCGACGGCAAGTCCGGCAACCTGACGCGCTTTGGCCACGCGCTGCTGGCGCTGCCGCTGCATCCGCGGCTCGCCGCCGTCGTGCACGCGGGCCGCGAACTCGGCTGCGGGGCTGCCGCCGCCACCGCCGCGGTGATCCTGTCCGACGTCGAACAGCTCGGCCGCGGCGATGGTGCCGACCTGCACGCGGCGGTCGATGCGTTCCTGCTGGCCGAGGACCGCGGGTTCCCGGACCACCTGTGCCGCGAGTTCGGCGCCGGTTCTGGCCAGGCCCGCGCGCTGAAGGCGTCGCGCGACCGGTTGCTCGGCGGCGGTGATCGGCGCAGCGATGCCGCGCGCGACACCACGCTGCTGGCGCGCGCGCTGCTGGCGGGCTTCCCCGATCGCGTCGCGCTGCGTTCGACCACCGGCGAACCGCGCACCGCGACGATGGTCGGCGGCCGCGGCCTCGTGCTGCCGGCGGCGGCGGACGGCCAGGACCTGGTGCTGGCGCTGCGGCTCTTGGAGACCGGCCGCCAGCAGCGTTCGCGCGCGACGCTGACCGCGGGCCTCGATGTCACCGACTTGCAGGCGATCGCGCCGACGGCGCTGAGCACCGTCGTCGTCGCCGAGCTCGAAGCCGAACAGGGCCGCGTCGTCGCCGTGCGCGAGCAGCGCTACCGCGATCTGGCGCTGCGCTCGGCGCGCGGCGGCGAACTGCCGGAAGGGGCCGCGGCGGCGAAGCTGCTGCCGCTGCTGGCCGCCGACCCGTGGCGCTGGCTCGGCGAGCAGAAGGAGCTGCGCCGCTTGCTGGCGCGCTTGCGCTGGCTCGGTGCGCGTGCGGCGGATCTCGCGCTGCCGACGTTCGACGACCAGGCCGTCGCCACTGCCGCACTGCAGCTGCTCGGCGATCGCAGCGACCTGCGCGCGCTGCGCGATGCCGACGTCAGCGAGCTGCTGCTCGCGCAGCTGTCGCCGCCGCAGCGGCGCGCGCTGCACCAAGGTGCACCGGATCGCATCGAACTGCCGTCGGGGCGCGCCGCGGTCGTCGACTACGACGCGCCGGCGGGGCCGACGATCCAAGCGCGGCTGCAGGAGTTCTTCGGGCTGCGCGCGGTCGGTGCGCTCGCCGGCGGCCGCGTGCCGGTCGTGCTCGAACTGCTGGCGCCGAACCATCGGCCGGTGCAGGTGACGACCGATCTGCCGAGCTTCTGGGCCAACGTCTACCCGCAGGTGCGCCGCGAGCTGTCGCGGCGCTATCCGCGCCATTCCTGGCCGGAGGATCCGTTGGCCGCGAACCCCGAAGCGAAGCCGCGCCGTCGGCGGCCCGAGTAGGCGGTCGACCATCGCGCGGCGCGTCTCGCGCAGTGCCGCGTTTTCGGACGGTTCGCGGGGCTTCAGGCTCAAGGTCGTGGTCGGGAGCGTCGAAAAGCCCGACGGAGCCACCCCGACCGCATGAGTCTCGACCTACGCCTTGGCCAACGGCAGGAACAGCGCATGGCGCTGCTGCCGCACATGCTGCAGTCGATCGAAGTGCTGCAGCTGGCGACCACGGACCTGTTGGCGTTCCTCGACCAGGAACTGCAGCAGAACGAGACGCTGGAGGCGCGTCCGGTCGCGCAGGCGGAACCGGCCGAGCCGCCGCCGGCACCGCTGGCCGAACGCGAGGACTCCGGTTGGGAGGAATGGCGCCGCGGTCCGGCCGACGACGGCGAGGACAAGAAGAGCGCGTTCCTGGCCAACGTGCCGGCGCGCGCCGAGACGCTGGTGGAGTTCGTGCGGGAGCAGCTGGCGTTCCGCGGCGTGCCGGCGCTGCTCGCCGACGCGGTGGTGCAGCTGGCCGAGCACCTCGATGCGCGCGGCATGCTGCCGTTCGGCATCGACGACCTCGCCGAGCAACTCGATGCCCCGATGGAGCTGTTGGCAGAGGCGCGCGATCTGCTGCGCACGCTCGAACCGCACGGCATCGGCGCCAGTGATCCGATCGAGGCGATGCTGCTGCAGGCGGCCGGCGATCCCGATCTGTCGACCATCGAGCGGTTGTTGCGCGAACACCTCGACGACCTCGGTCGCAACAAGTTGCCCGACGTCGCCAAGGCCTTGTCGCTGTCGATCGACGAGCTGCAGGAACTGTTGCAGCGCATGCGCGGCTTCGATCCGCACCCGGCGGCCAGTTTCCGCGGCGACGACGAGCAGCCGCTGCGCCCCGATGCGTTCGTGTGGTGGCACGACGGTGCCGTGCACACGACGTTGGACGAAGCGTCGTTGCCCGACCTGCAAGTGTCGGCGGAGTACCAGGCGCTCGCTGCCGATCGCGGTACCGACCGCGAGGTGCGCGACTACCTGAAGCCGAAGCTGCGCATGGCCCGCGACCTGATCGAGGCCGTGCAGCAACGGCAGGCGACCCTGCTGCGCGTCGTCGACGCGGTGATGAAGCAACAGGTGGCGTTCCTGCAGAAGGGGCGCACTGCAATCCGGCCGCTGCGCATGAGCGACATCGCCGACGAACTCGGCATCCACACGTCGACCGTCAGCCGCGCGATCGCCGGCAAGCACGTGCAGACCGACCGCGGCGTGTTCCGGCTGCGCGACTTCTTCGACGGTGGCCGCATCGATGCCGCGCCGACCGCGGGGCAGGGTCGCATGGCCGTCGTCGACCAGATCGCCGAACTCGTCGCCGGCGAGGACAAGCACACGCCGCTGTCCGATGACGAACTCGTGCGCGCTCTGCAGCAGCGCGGCGTGCAGTGCGCGCGGCGCACGGTGACCAAGTACCGCAAGCAGCTCGGCATCCCGTCGAGCTACCTGCGACGCAGGTTCGGAGACCAGCAATGACCCGCTACGACCCGTTCTCCTACGGCCAGGTGCGACTCGGTGGCAAGCAAGCGCCCGCCGCCGAATCGCCCGATGACCTGTTGTTCGCCGATGCGGGGCCGAAGAAGCAGGCGCCACCCGCGGCGGATTCGAGCTGGTCGCTGCTCGAGGAAGGCGTCGACGGCCTGTTGCCAGGCGCCCAGCAGGACGCCGGTGCGATCGAGTTCGGCACCGAGATCCTCGGCGAGACGGCAGCACCCGCTGCAGCACCGGCCCCAGCCAGCAGTCGGCCGCGCGCTGCCCAGGGCCAGCAGCAACCGCCGCGTGCCCCGCGCGCCGAAGCTGGCGATGGCAGGCCGGCCGCGGCCGGTCGCCCCGTGCGTGGCGATGCGCCGAAGGAAGTGCGGGCCAAGGTGTCGGCTCCGGCCGTCGCCGCGGCGAGCAAGCCCGCCAGCACCGCCGCTGCCGCCGCGCCGGTGGCACCGCGCGAGGCGCTGCCGTTGCCGCGCCGTCGCCACCGTCCGCTGGCCGGTGTGCTGGTGCCGTTCGTGCTGTGCGCCGGCGGCGGCATGGCCGCTGCCTGGCTCGCGATCACGCAGCAGAACCCGGTGATGGCGGCCATCGTCGGCTCGCTGACCCTGGTCGGTTCGGCCTTCGCGTGGTTGTCGCTGCGGCCGTGATGGATTGCCGCGCCGGCCGAGCCGCCTATGGTGGCGCGCCGTGCCGACCTACCTGTTGACGATCGCCTACCACGGCACGCACTTCCATGGTTGGCAGCAGCAGGTCGGTGTCTGCACGGTGCAGGAAGAGCTGACGAAGGCGTTCGCCGCGATCGATTGCCCGGGGGTGCATGTCGAAGGTGCGGGCCGCACCGATGCCGGTGTGCACGCGCTGGCGCAGGCCGCCCACGTCGTCATCGCCCGTGACTTCGCGCCGGAGCGCTTGCTGCTGGCGCTGAACACCAACCTGCCGGATGGCATCGCCGTGCAGCGGGTGGTCCGCGCCCCGGACACGTTCCACGCGCGCTTCCACGCCGCCGGCAAGCGCTACCTCTACCGCTGCGTCTGCGCGCCGATCCG
>CAMAUH010000363.1 GCA_945861365.1 Candidatus Kuenenia stuttgartensis | reverse complement strand
GTCGCCCTCGAATCCGCCTGATCGCAAGACGCGTTCGCGGTGATTCCTAACCCAGACCGTGCGGGGCCTTCGCATTCGGTGGATTCCATCTTGGCCCTCGCGTCGGTCGCTGGAGCGGCCGGGCTGCGAGCGTGGCTGCCCACGATTGCCCATCACCCAGGAACACACCCAATGGTCATCCGCATTGCCGCCGTCGCGTTCGTCGCGACCGCCTCACTCACTGCACAGATCTCGCATAGCCACCTCGCGTCCCGCCAGTCGGCCAACCAGCGGGGTGAGATCGTCGCCTTCGATCTGAGCACCGGTCGCTGCTTCTGCACCAATCCGGTCAGCGCCGCGCTCGACGTCTACGCCACGTCGGCGACCGGCGGTCTGAGCCTGGTGCAGTCGATCGCCCTGAGTGGCCCGCCCAACAGCGTCGCCGCCAAGAACGGCCTCATCGCCGTCGCGGTCGAAGGTGCGACGGGGCAGGCTCCTGGCGCCGTGCAGTTCTTCGATGCGGCTACCGGCGCTGCGAATGGCCCCGCGGTCCAAGTCGCCGCCATGCCCGACATGATCACCTTCACGCCCAATGGCCTGAAGGTGCTGACTGCCAATGAAGGGGAGGTGGACCTCGCCACTGGCCTGATCAACCCCGAGGGTTCGGTCAGCATCGTCGACGTCGCCACGCGCACCGCCACGACCGCCAGCTTCGTGCCGTGGAACGGCCAGAAGGCGGCGCTGCAGGCTCTCGGCGTGCGCATCTCGAACCTGAACGGCGTCACGCTGGCCCAGGACCTCGAGCCCGAATACCTGACGATCGACGCCACCAGCACCACTGCCTACGTGACGCTGCAGGAGGCCAACGCCATCGCCGAGATCGACATCGCCACGGCCACCGTCACGCAGATCCGGCCGCTCGGCTTCAAGAACCACAACCTGCTCGGCAACGAGCTCGATACCTCCGACCAGGACGGCATCAACGGCAACTTCCGGAACTTCCCGATCCTCGGCATCTACATGCCCGACGCGATCACCTCGTTCACCATCGGTGGCGTCACCTACCTGGCGACGGCCAACGAGGGCGACAGCCGCGCCGACTTCGCGGGCTGGAACGACCAGACTCGCTGCGCCTCGGTCGACAACAACTTCGTGCTCGATGCCGAGGATCCGACGCCGGAGACCGGCCTCTACACGTTGGCGCAGATCAACACCAATTCGATCCTCGGCCGGCTCAACATGGCCACCAGCGACTACGACATCGCGCGTGGTGACACCGATGGCGACGGTGACGTCGACCAGCTCTACGTGTTCGGCTCGCGCTCGTTCACGATCTGGACCACCAGCGGCACGAAGGTGTTCGACTCCGGTTCGCAGATCGAGCGCGAGATGCTCGCCCGCGGTCTGTGGGTCGACTCGCGCTCCGACGACAAGGGGCCGGAGCCCGAGTCGGTGACCTTCGGCGTCGTCAACGGCGTGCCGCTGCTGTTCGTCGGCCTGGAGCGCACCAACTCCGTGATGGCCTACGACGTCAGCAACCCGGCAGCACCGGTGTTGGTCGACGTCATCAACGTCGCCAGCCAGAGCGGCCTCGCCGCCGCCGCGCCGGAGGGTCTGCAGTTCATCGCCGCGAGCGACAACTCGACGGGGCGGTCGCTGCTGGCGGTCTGCAGCGAGGCCAATGGCGTCCTGAGCCTGGTCGCGATCAACGCCGGTGTCGCGGTGGCCACCACGTTCGGTACCGGTTGCCCTGCCGTGCAGCCGCTGACGCTCTCCAGCAATCTGCCGCAGCTGGCCAGCACCTGGACCTTGTCGGCTTCGAACGTGAACCCTGCCTCGTCGCTCTGCGCCTTCTGGTTCGGTCAGAACGCGCTGTCGGTTCCCGTCGAGCTGACGATGATCAATGCCGCCGGTTGCTTCGCCTTCATCGACGGCGGTCTCGGCGCGTTCCTTGCGCCGGCCAGTGCCGGAGCGAGCAGCTACCCGGTGACCGTGCCAGCCGCCCCGTCCTTGCTCGCCTACGCGCTTGCGGCGCAGGCCACGACGTTCGACGGCACCACGTTCGCCTCGTCGAACGGCCTCGCCGCGGTCGTCGGCAACTGACCTCGCGGTCGGTGGCGAACGGCTCGCGGCGTCTGGCCGCGGGCCTCGCCTCGGAAGGCTCCGACACCACGTCGCGCTGGCGCCGCAGCCAGCGCGACCGCTGCCCTGGTCGTCGTCGAGCCGGTCCCGGGTCAGCTGGCGACGCCAGGACGCCCGGCGCGCACGGTGAATCGCGCCGCCGAACCCGTCTTCCCGCCCGGCTTCGTCACCACGTCGACCGTGCGATAGTCGCTGCGCCACTCGTCGGCAGTCACTTCGCACAGCACGTAGCCGCGACGCCGATCCAGGAACCGCAGCCCCGGATTGAACTCCTGCAGCGCCGCCAGCTCCTTGCTCGCGTCAGTGCCGTCGCCACCGCTGCTGATCGACGTGCCGACGAACTCGGTCGCGACGATCGGCGCCCGCGCGTCGGCGTCGTCGATGCGCAGGTCGTTGACGAAGTTGGCGTGGATGTCGCCGGTCAACACGATCGGATTCGCGATCTTGCGGGCAGCGAGGAAGCGCAGCAGATCAGCGCGTTCGTGCGCATAGCCGGGCCATTGGTCCATCGAGTAACCGCGCTCGTCGTGGCGGGGCGCGCTGGCGTCGACCGCCGCACCGTCCTTGGGCTTTGGCGCCGGGAACGAGACGAGACCCATCATCACCTGCTGCGCGAGCACGTTCCAAACGGCCCGCGATGCCACCAGTCCATCGCACAACCATCGCTTCTGCTCGGCGCCGAGCAGCGTGTTGCGCGGATCGCGCGCCGCGTCGTTCAGCGGCTTGCGTCGCCCGTCGCCGTTCGGCTGGTCGGAGCGGTACTGGCGTGTGTCGAGCACGGACAGCTCGGCGAGACGGCCGAACGTCGCTCGTCGATGCAACCGCATCGACGGCCCCTTGGGCAGCGACGAACGCCGCAGCGGCATCGCCTCGTAGTAGGCGCGGTACGCCGCAGCTCGCTGCCGCAGGAACTCCTCGGCCGTCACGCCCTTCTTCTCACTGACCGCGTCGGCGTAGTTGTTCTCGACCTCGTGGTCGTCCCAGGTGACGAACCAAGGGCACTGTGCGTGCATGCCGTGCAGCAGCGGATCGCTGCGGTACTGCGCGTGGCGCATGCGGTAGTCGCCGAGTGCGGTCAGCTTGCCGCCGACGTGCTTGCGGACGAGCCCGTCCTTGCCGGCGTACTCGTAGATGTAGTCGCCGAGGTGCACGACGAAGTCGGGATCCTGGCGAGCCATGTCCGCGTACGCCGTGAAGAGCCCCTGCTCCCAGTGCTGGCAGCTCGCGAACGCGAAGCGCAGCCGCGCCGGCATCGCGTCGGGCAACGGCAAGGTCCGCGTGCGGCCGATCGCGCTCGCCGCATCCCCCGCGCGGAACCGGTACCAGTAGTGCCGATCCGGCGCGAGCCCGGTGCACTCCACGTGCACGCTGTGGCCGAGCTCCGGCAGCGCCGAGACCGTGCCGCGTGCGACGACCGCGCGCATGCCGTCGTCGGTGGCGAGTTCCCACGCGACGTCCACTGGCTCGGCGGGCATGCCACCCTCGGGCAGCAGCGGTTGCGGGCAGAGGCGCGTCCACAGCACGACGCTGTCGTGGCGCGGGTCGCCGGACGCGACGCCGAGCGCGAACGGGTCGGCCAGGAATCGATGCGACCGCGGCCGATGCCGCGGCCCGAACGACGGCACCAGCGGCAAGCAGAGCAACGAAGCACCACCGCGCAGCAGGTCGCGGCGAGTCAGGGAGTTGTCCATGGCCATTCGGACCATGGTGCGCAGCCACACGAACCTGCCGCCATTCGCGGATGAAGAAACGCAGCCCGTAGGCAACTTGGGCGCTCGACGCGTGCGCCGCTAGCGGCCCGCGCGCCCATTCGCGCGCTATCGTCGCCGCGCTCATGCGCGCCCCGCTCCTCTCCACACCGTTGCCGTGGCTCATCGGTTGCGCGCTCGCCCTCGCACCGCTCGCCGCGCAGGGCTCGTGCACCTGGGCCTACGCACCCGGCGACGCGCTCGCCGGCACCGATGGCGTGGTCGGCTCATTGACCCCGTGGGATCCCGACGGGCCGGGTCCGCTCGGCGAACTGCTGGTCGTCGCGGGGGAGTTCCGCGTCGCCGGTTCCGCCGCGACCTTCGGCCTCGCCGCCTACGACCCGATCACGCGCCAGTGGTCGTCGATCGGCACCGGTTTGCCGCGCGTGCGTTCGGTCGCGGCGCGGCCGAACGGCAATCTCATCGCGTACTCCGACAGTGCCGGCCTGTTCGAGTGGGATGGCAGCACCTGGACGCTGATCGGCAGCAACTTCAACGGATCGATCGCGGCGTTGGCCGTGCGGCCCAACGGCGATGTCGTCGCGGGCGGCTCGTTCACCACGATCGCCGGGGCGCCGATCCATGGCATCGCGTCGTGGAACGGCAGCGCCTGGTCGCCGATGGGCGCGCCGACGGTGCCGTGGATGCTCGGCCGGATCGATCGCTTCGCCACGTTGCCGAACGGTGATCTCGTGGCAGTCGGGTTGTTCACGCAGATCGGCGGCGTCGCGTGTTCGCTGATCGCGCGCTGGGACGGCACCGCGTGGTCGCCGTTCGGCGCCGGCTCGACGACTTCGCCGGTGACGATGACCGTGACCGACACCGGCGAGGTC
>CAMAUH010000362.1 GCA_945861365.1 Candidatus Kuenenia stuttgartensis | reverse complement strand
GGCCCCTTGCTGATGGCTGCCGCGGCCCTGGTCGTCGGGCTGCTGTTGCACCACTTCGATCCGGCGGGCCTGCATCGGCCGGCAACGATCGACTGGATCCGGACCGAACGGTCGCCCGACGTGGCGATCGCGCTGCCGAGCGTGGTCGCCGAGCCGTCGGCCGTCGCCTGGGAAGCCACCGTCGATCGCATGCGGCAGCGCCTTGGCGAAACCGGGATGGCGTCGATGCGCGAAGCCCTGGAGACCGGGCTGCGTCCCGGGCGCGACGAACTCAGCCGGTGGATCGACCCGCGCAACGCCCTCGTGTGGATGCGGCTCGACCACGAGCTGCGGGCCAGTGCAACGCGGCGCTGGGAAACCATGGCCCAGCACGGTGGCCTGCCCGCCGTCGATGAACGCGCGCAGCAACTGGCTGGCGGGCTGGCGGCGCAGTTGCCCAGCCTGCTGGTGGCGGCGCCGTCCGCGAACACCGTGGTGGCGGTTGCCACCGCCGTCCGGGCCCTGATCGCGACTGGCGCCGATCCGCGCCGCAGCGATGCGTTGCAGTTGGCGGGCAATTGGCTCGCCTCGCACGGTGAAACCAGCCAGGGCGCTGCGCAGATCGCCGCGCTCGCGGGGCTGATCGATCACGCGGCCATCCACGATGCGCAGCGTGCGGTCGTGGGCCGCATCGGCAATCGCCTGGTCGACGACGTGCTGCGCTGCGATGCCGAGACCTGGGAACGGCGCCTGCCCGAACTGGTCGGTGGCCACATCGAGGCGACGGTGTTGGGCGAGGTCGGTCGGGTGCTCGGCAAGCTGCCGGCGTTCGGTGTCGATGGCAGTCGTTGCGCCTTGGTTCGCCAGCTGTGCCTCGGCCAGTTGCGCACGCGCTGCAACAGCAAGGAGCCGACGGCCGAGGTGCTGGCGGCCATGGTGTTCGGCTACGCGGACCTGCTGCCCGAGCCGGAACGGGCCGGTTGTGAGCTGCAGCTGTTGCGCTGGAAGCCCGTGCGCTTGCTGCCGGACTTCGCGACGGTGCAGCAACTGGCCTGGGGCATCGAGCCCGGGCGGCGCGGATTCACGCGCTTGCAGAACGAGCTGCGGCAGCTGGCGGTTTGCCCGACCCCGGCCGCGTTCGCCGAGCGTGCCGCGTTCTGCTTGTGTCTCGCGAAGGACTACGCGGCCTTCGCCGAGCACGGCCTCCTGGCCGGCGGCAGCGGCAGCTGAAGCAGGCAGTCTGCGTTTTCCCTGGGCTTGGGTGACGGACCAGGGTACCTAGACGGCCACTGCTCCGCTTCCTCATGCCATTCCCTGCGCTGCGCTGCGGTCCTCTCGTTCTGGCATCGGTCATCCTGGCTGCGAGCTCCTTCGCGCAGGCGCCGCCGCAGGATCCGGTTGCACCGCGGCAGGACAAGCCCAACCCGGTCGATCAGGCCGCCGAGGAGCGCGGCATGCCGGTGCGGCCGCTGACCCTCGGCGAGGCGCTGCGCATCGGGCGGGTCGGCAACGTCGGGCTGCGGGCGGCAGAGCTGTTGCCGGAGGAGTCCCGCATGGACCTGATGGTCGCCGAAGCCGGGTTCGTGCCCGAGTTCTACGGTGACGGCGGCTATGCCAACCGGCAGACGCCCAGCAGGAACGCGTTCGCGCCGTCGCTGACGACGAAGGCGATCGACGCCGCGGTGGGTTGGCGCCAGCGGGTCGTCACCGGCGGTCTGTTCGATCTGGCGTTCCGGCCGGGCTCGTTCGACTACTCGGGTTCGCCGGCCTTTCCCGACCGCCAGTACACGACGGAATGGGTCGCGTCGTTCCGCCAACCGCTGCTGCGCGGGGCCTGGACCGACTACAACCTGGCGCCGATCACGCAGGCGCGCTTCCGGGTCAGCCAGGCCAACTCCGACTACGAACGCAACGTGCAGGACACGTTGCTGCAGATCGTGCAGGCCTACTGGGAGCTGGCCTTCGTGCGCGAGAACTGGCGCGTCGTGGTCTCGGCGCTGGCGGTTGCAGAACAGCAACTGCGCATCACCGAGGAGCGCATCCGCGTGCAGACGCTGGCGCCGCGGGACCGCATCGCGGACCAGGCGGAGGTCGCCCGGCGGCGCGAAGAACTGATCACCGCCGAGAACGCGATCCGGCAGCGCGAAGACGATCTGCGGCGGCTGTTGTTCGATGGTTCCGATGCGCGCATGTGGCAGATCAACGTGCGCACGACTTCGCCGATCGCCATCGAGCCGACCGACGAGGAACTCGACTATGCGGTGTTGGTGGAGGTGGCGATGTCCCACCGACCCGACCTCCGCGCGCTGCGCAGTGGCGTCGCGGCCGCCGAGCAGCTGCAGCTGCAGGCCGAGCGCGATCTGCTGCCGAAGCTGGATCTGGTCAGTTCCTACTCGACCGATGGCGTCAGCAACGTGGACGACCCGACCTTCAACCAGGCGTGGGATGCGTCGGTGCAGCAGCGCTTCCCGGATTGGAGCGTGCGCCTGGAGTTCGCGATCCCGCTCGGCAACCAGGCCGCTCGATCACGGGCGCAGCGCGCCACGCTGGAAGTGGAGCGGCAGCGCAGGCTGTTGCACGCCGCGACGCTGGATGTCACCCGGCAGGTGCGTGATGCGGTGCGCAGCCTGCAGACGCTGACGCAGAGCATCCGCGCCAGCGGCGAATCCGTGCGCCTGGCCGCCAGCAACCTCGACACCGAGCAAGCCAAGTTGCGGGCGCAGGTTTCGACTGCCTTCGAGGTGCAACGCCGCAACCAGGAGTTGCGGGAGGCGCGCAGCCGTTCCCTGCGCAACCAACTGGATTACCACACTGCGCAGAGCCGATTGTTGCATGCGCAGGGGCTGTTGCAGGCCAGCGTCGAGTGACCTCGCTGTAGCAGCCTTGCTCGTGACCCGTCCCCGGAGCCCGGCTAGGTAGCGCGCATGCTGAAGATGTCGACGTCGGTGTCGTTGCTGGCGGTGCTCGGTGCGACCGTGATCGCCCAGAGCCCTGCGCCGAACCCGCAGGCCGCCGTGCCCTCGCCGCTGTTGGTAGCGGCGCAGAACCCGTACCGTTTGGAGCCGTACCACGCGGACTTCCCGGTCGAACTGGAGTATCCGCCGCGCCATGGGGTGGAGTACGCGCGCACGCGCCGGCAGATCCTGGAGCGGCTGGCCGGCAACCTCGCCGGTGGCGGCCGGGCGGAGACGTGGCACGTGGCCACCGAGTTCTTCTGGCGCGCCCCGGAAGATGCCGTGGAGCCGCTGGTCGCGACGATGGACCGCGCCTTCAGCGACCCGGCCTTGGCGGACGTGGTGCGCAACTGCATCGAAGCGATGGCCCGCATGGGTGGTGAGGTCTTCGATGCCCCGCTGCGGCGTGCGCTGCAGCACAAGGAGCCGAACGTCGTGCAAGCCGCGTTCGCCGCGTTCGCGACTGCCGGCAAGCCGGCGACGCTGCGCGAACTGGCCGGGGCGTTCGCGCAGATGGATGGCCGCGCGCGCCAAGCCTGGGTGCGCGGTGTGCGCACCCGTCTCGGTGATGAGGCCGTGCCGCTGCTGCGCGACGTGATGGCGGGGCCATACACGGTCGGCGTGCGCGACCAGGTGCTGCAGCAGGCGTTGCTGATGCCGCTGCCGCAGGCTGCCGAGATCCTGAAGGTGCGCTGGAACGACGCCGTGGGTGAGTTCAAGGCGATCATCGCCGGCGTGCTGCATGCCACCGGCGACACCAGCGGCACCACCTGGTTGGCGGACGCGCTGCAGTCGGAGGACATGGCCACCATGACCATCGCGATCAAGCACTGCCGCTACGGCGAGCTGGGGCCGTTGCGGGAACGGTTGCTGCGCGCTTCGACGCATCTGCGCCCCGAGATCCGCATCGAGGTGGCCAACGCCTTGACCCACGTGGAAGGTGACGACGTCGCCGACGTGTTCGAAGTGATGGCCGCCCCGGACGAGCCGTGGGAGGTGCGTTCCATCGCGCTGCGCGAACTGACCCGCCGCGGCCGCGACAAGTCGGTGGCGATCCTGCTCGACGAACTGCCGACTGCTACGGGCACGCGGCTGCAGGGCATCCTCAACCAACTGTCGGCGAGCGGCGACGCGCGGGCCGTGCCGGTGCTGCTGGAGCGCTTCCAGAAGGCACCCGACGGCGAAGGGCGGGCGTTCCTGCAGGCGCTGTCGCAGAACCACAGCGAAGCGGCGGCGCGTGCCTTGTTACAGGTCTTCGCTGGCCCCGAGCGGGTCGTGCACCGTGCCCACAACGGTGCGATGACCACGCGCAACTACCTGCCGACGCTGCTGCTGAACCTGCGCGGCAGCGAACGGTTGGTGCTGGCGGCGTTCGTGGCGCTGCCGGCCACCGAGTGGCAGCAGCGTGCGCACCTGTTGTCGACCCTGTCCGGCTTCGCGGCGGATCGGCCGGATACGAAGCTGCAGCAGGAGTGCATCGCGCCACTGCGCCAGGTGCTGTTCGACCAGAAGGAACTGCCGCAGTTGCGCCTGCTGGCCTTGAACCTGCTGACGCGCCGGTGGCTGACCATCGACGATGTGCTGCGCTTGAAGAACCAGCGGGCGACGGAGGCTCCGGGCATGCGGGCGCTGCTCGCCGACTTCCTGACCGAGACCTTCTGACGGCTGGGCTTCGGCAGACGCTCGCCGCCACGCGCGGACACGGTCCCCGAGACATGAACCGGTGCCAGACCATGCCCAGTCGCCGTTGAGCCGCGCCCGCTGCGGGCGTCGGCTCCTACGCAGGCGGG
>CAMAUH010000361.1 GCA_945861365.1 Candidatus Kuenenia stuttgartensis | reverse complement strand
CTGGCCGGCGCCCGCGCGCAGCTCGGCATCAGCGACCTGCCCGACGCCGTGCGCGGCGTCAGCGATGCCACCGTCGAAGCGGCCGGCAGCGGCGACGACTACGAGGCGGCGCGAGCCCGCTTCGACCGCATCTACTTCACCAACCTGCTGCACCGCTGCGACGGCAGCGTCACCGCGGCGGCGCAGATCGCCGGCATCTCGCGCGGCCATCTGCACCGCCGCCTCAACGAACTCGGCCTCGACGCCGAGGACGCGCGGCAGCAGCGGCGCCAGGGGCCGACCTGAGGTGGCACGGGCCTTGCCATGCAGCGCGCCCATGAGCGCTCGCCGCCCTGCTTCCCCCACCTTCGCCAGCCTCACCATCGCGCTGCTCGCGATGGCCGCCGCCTGCCAGACCGGAACCGCCCCGTCCGCCCCGTCCGCCCAGAACCCCGTGGTCGCACCACCGGCCGCCGACGCCAACAAGGCGACCGACCTGCCGGGCCTGCACAACGTCGTCACCTACGCGCCGAACCTCGTCGACGGCGGCCAGCCCGAGGGCCGCGAGGGCCTCGCGACGCTGGCCGCGATGGGCATCAAGACCGTCATCTCGGTCGATGGCCAGAAGCCGGACGCCGCGACCGCCGCCCAGCTCGGCATGCGCTACGTGCACCTGCCGATCAGCTACGACACCATCACGCCGCAGCGGCAACGCGAACTGGCGCAGGCGATCAGCAGCTGCGAAGGCCCGATCTACCTGCACTGCCACCACGGCAAGCACCGCAGCGCCGCGGCGATGGCGGTGGCACTCGTGCAGTGCGGCACGCTGACCGCCGAGCAGGCGAAGGCGCGCATGGCGGTGTCGGGCACCGCGAAGGAGTACACGGGCCTGTGGCAGGTCGTCACCGAAGCGAAGCCGATGCCCGCCGCGGCACGCAAGGTCGACCCGCACGGGTTCCCGAGCGCTGCGGTCGTCACCGGCATGGTCGAGACGATGGCCGGCATCGACCAGGTCTTCGACCTGGTCAAGCAGTCGGAGAAGGCCGGCTGGCAGGCCCCACAGGACCATCCGGACCTGATCGCGACCAAGGAGACCGCGCGGCTGCACACGCTGTTCACGTCGCTGCGCGACGATGCCGAGAGCAAGGCGCTGCCGGCCGACTACCAGACGATGCTCGGCACCGCGATCGAGCGCACGCAGCAGCTCGATGCCGCGGTGCGCGCCCGCCAGCTCGACGTCGCGGCGAACCTGATGACGGCGATGGCGAAGGGCTGCAAGGAATGCCACGTCAAGTTCCGCGACAAGTGACCCTCACCCCACCCTGACAGCCGACCGCCCCCGAGGCCCCATGCTCCGCTCGCTCCTTCCGTTCTCCCTGCTGCTGCTGACCACGGGCTGTGGTGATGCGCCCGCCGCGGCGGCCAACGCCGGCACGCCGAGCGCACCCGCAGCGGGCATCGGCCCGACCATCTACGTGGCGCTCGACGAGCAGTTCAGCCGGCCACTGCTCGACCGCTTCGCGAAGGAACTGCAGCTCGACCTGACGCAGCGCCACGACACCGAAGCCTCGAAGACGGTCGGTCTGGTCAGCGCGCTGACCGAAGAACGCGGCAACCCGCGCGCGTCGGTGTTCTGGTGCAACGAGATCGCGCAGGTCGCGAAGCTGGCGCAGATGGGCATCCTCGCGCCGTACGACTCGCCGGCAGCTGCCGACGTGCCCGCGCAGTGGAAGGACCCCGAGCACCGCTGGACCGGCTTCGCCGCGCGCGCTCGCATCCTGATCGTCAACACCACGCTGCTGCCCGACCCGGCCAGCTGGCCGCGCAGCTACAAGGACCTCGTCGACCCGAAGTGGAAAGGTCGCTGCGCGGTCGCGAAGCCCGTGCGCGGCACCACGCTGACGCACTTCGCGGCGCTGCGGCACGTGCTCGGAGAGGCCGCGTTCGACGCCTTCGTCGACGGCATGTTCGCCAACGACGTGAAGTTCCTCGGCGGCAACGGCGCCACGATGCGCGCGGTGCGCGATGGGCAGCTGCCGTGGGCGTTCACCGACACCGACGACTACCACGTGGCGATGAAGAACGGCCACCAGGTCGCCTGCGTGTTCCCCGACCAGGAAGAAGGTGGCCTCGGCACGATGCTGATCCCGAACGCCGTCGGGCTGGTCGCCGGCGGTCCCGACCAGGCCGGCGCCAAGAAGCTGATCGACGCGATCCTGGGCCGCGAGACCGAAGCCCTGCTCGCCGCGGCGGACAGTGCGCAGATCCCGCTGCGCAGCGGCATTCCCGGCCCGAAGGACCCGGCGATCAAGGGCCTCGGCGCGTTCCGCGCGATGGTGTGGGACTTCGCCAAGGTCGGCATGGACCTGAACCGCTGCGACGCCGCGTTCAACAAGCGCTGGCACGAGTGACCGTGAACGCACCGGCACGCATCGACTTCGCCACCCGCGCGCCACTGTGGGCGGCGCTCGCCTTCATGGCGGTGTTCGTGTTCGTGCCGTTGCTGCAACTCGCCGGGCAGACGCTGTGGAGCCCGAGCGGCTTCACCCTCGAAGCGTGGTCCCAACTGGCCGGCGACGTCACGCTGCTGAAGCAACTCGGCGCGACCTTGCAGCTCGGCCTCGCCGCCACGTTGCTGTCGCTGCTGCTCGGCGGTGGCCATGCATGGCTGACCATCGGCCGCGATCTGCCCGCGGCAGCGCTGCTCGCCCCACTCGGCATCGCCCCGCTGGTGCTGCCGCCGATCTTCGTCGCGATGGGGTTCGCCGAAGTGTTCCCCGCCGATGGCTTCTGGCCGTGTGCGCTGCTGCTCGGCACCGCGCACGCGCCGTTCGTCGCGGTGCTGGCGGTGCGCGGCCTGCGCGCCGTCGACGGTCGCGCCTACGAAGCGGCGTTGCTGCTGCGCGGCCGCGGCCGCGCGGAAGGCTGGCTGTTGCGCGCGATCGCGCCGGAACTGCTCGCCGGCTGCTTGTTGGCGTTCCTGTTCACGATCGCCGACCACGGCGTGCCCGAGTTCCTGACCGTGAAGGGCAAGACCTGGCACACCTACGCCGAAGGCATCTTCGGCCGCTGGACGCGCCGCGCGACCGGGACCACGTTCGCCGAACTGCAGAGCCCGATCGTCGCGGCCTTGCCGTTCATCGCGGCGCTGGGCTGCCTGTTGTGGGCCGCCCTCCGCTTGCGCGCGCAAGCTCCCGATCGCGGTGTCGTGCGGCCACTGCCGCTGCGCCCGCTCGGCGCGTTCCGTTGGCCAGCGCTGCTGCTGCCGATCGCGTACCTCGGGGCCGGCGTGGTGCTGCCGCTCGTCGTGCTCGGCCGCTGGGTCCTGGGTTCGGCCCAGAAGCGCGAACCGATGTCGCTCGACTACGCGCAGCAGAGCTTCGCCAAGGCGATCGATCAGGGGCTGCCGGACCTGCTGCACTCGGTGTGGCTGGCACTCGCGGTCGCCGCGATGGTCGTGCTGCTGGCGCTGCCGCTGGCGCGCGGCGCCGCCCGCCGCTGGCCGCTGCTCGACCTGCTGGCGGCGCTGCCCGCGGCGCTGCCGGCGATCCTGCTCGGCATCGCGCTGATCCGCGCCTTCCACGATGGCCCGGTGCTGCGCCAGTTCGGCGAACGCTTCGACCAGTCGTGGGCATTCGCCGCCTGCGCCTACGCGGCGCGCTTCCTGCCGTTCGCGGCACTGACGCTGAGCTCGCTGGCGCGCCGGCAATCGCTGGCGGCCGAAGAAGCCGGGCGCTTCGTGCCGCGCGCGCCGTTCGTGCGCGCGCTGCGGCTGCACCTGCAGCCGCTGCTGCCGGCGGCGTGGAGTGCGTGGGTGCTGACGTTCGTGCTGGCGCTGCGCGAACTCGACCTCGCCGTCGTGCTGCCGGCCGCGAACGCGACCGCGGTGCGCCGCCTCGCCAACGCGGTGCACTTCCAGCACGAAGACTGGAGCGGCGTCATCGCGCTGCTGCTGCTGTCGATCGCGCTGCTGGTCCCGCTGCTGCCGTCGTTGCTCGCCGGCCGCAAGCTGACATCCCTGTCCTGAAACCCCTAGGTCCATCCGTGTCCGTCCCCGTCACCGTCACCGCACTGCAGAAGCGCCACCCCGGCTTCCAGCTGGGCCCGCTGTCGTTCGCGGCACCGGCCGGCGGTCGGCTGGCGATCGTCGGCCCGTCGGGCTCCGGCAAGACCACGCTGCTGCGCTGCATGGCCGGCCTCGAGCGCGCCGACGCCGGCCGCATCACGATCGGCGAACGCACCGTCGTCGACGGCAAGCAGCAGCTGCCGCCGGATCGCCGGGGCCTCGGCTTCGTGTTCCAGGACGGCGCGCTGTGGCCGCACATGACGGCGCTGCAGCACCTGACGTTCGCGGCGCCGAACCTGTCGCGCGACGCGGCGCGCTCGCTGCTCGACCGCGGCGGCCTCGGTGCGCACGCCGACCACCGTCCCGGCCAGCTGTCCGGTGGCCAGGCGCAGCGGCTCGGCTTCCTGCGCGCGCTGGCGCCGGCACCGGCGGTGCTGCTGCTCGACGAACCGCTGCGCAGCGTCGACGTGCACCAGCGCGACGCGATGGTGCTGCTGCTGCGCACGCTCGCCGACGAACGCGACCTGACGACGATCCTCGTCACGCACGACCGCGACGAAGCGCTGGCACTCGCCACCGACCTCGTCGTCATGCACGACGGCCAGCTGGTCGAACAGGGCCCGGCGCTGCAGCTGCTGCAGCAACCGCGCACCGCGTTCACCGCCGCGTTCCTGCTCGGCGCCGC
>CAMAUH010000360.1 GCA_945861365.1 Candidatus Kuenenia stuttgartensis | reverse complement strand
CTCGCGCAGTGGCGCGCCGCCAACGTCGGCTTCGTGTTCCAGGGCTTCAACCTGCTGCCGGTGCTGACCGCGCGCGAGAACGTCGAGCTGCCGCTGCTGCTGGCGCCGCTGTCGCGCAGCCAGCGCCGCGCGCAGGCCGAACGTGCGCTCGAACTGGTCGGCCTGCAGGACCGCATGGACCACAAGCCGCGCGAACTGTCGGGCGGCCAGGAACAGCGCGTCGCGATCGCCCGCGCGATCGCCACCGACCCGCAGCTGATCCTCGCCGACGAACCGACCGGCGACCTCGACCGCACGACCGCCGACAGCGTGCTGCAGTTGCTGCAGCGGCTGAACCGCGAGCTGCAGAAGACCATCCTGATGGTCACGCACGACCCGCAGGCCGCCGGCTACGCCGACAAGGTGATCCACCTCGACAAGGGCAAGCTCGGCCGCATCGACGACAACCAGAACCTCGCCGGGAGGCGCTGAGCCGTGCCCTGGAAGCTCCTGCTGCGCAACGTGCTCGGCCACCCGCTGCGCTCGCTGCTGACGATCGGTGCCGTCGCGGTCGCGGTGTTCCTCGTCTGCATGCTGCAAGCGGTCACGGCCGGACTCACCAGCACGCTGAACGCGGCATCCAGCAACCGTCTGCTGGTGCAGTCCGCGGTCAGCCTGTTCGTCGACCTGCCGCTCTCCTACCAGCAGAAGATCGCGTCGGTGCCCGGCATCGAGGCGATCTGCAAGTGGCAGTACTTCGGCGGTCGCTACGAGCAGGACAAGGGCGGCTACTTCGCGCAGTTCGGCATCGACCCGGCGACCTTCCTCGTCAGCTACCCGGAGATGTCGATCACCGCCGGCAGCTACGAGCAGTTCGCGAAGACGCGCACCGCGTGCCTGATCGGCACCGAGCTGGCCGACAAGTACGGCTGGCAGGTCGGCCAGACCGTGCCGATCACCGGCACCATCTTCCAGCGCACCGACGGCAAGCCGTGGGAGTTCACCGTCGCCGGCATCTACACCAGCAGCAGCGCCGCGGTCGACAAGCAGACACTGTGGTTCCACTTCGACTACCTGCGGGAATCGCTCGAGCAAGGCGGCGCCTCCGGCCCGGACGGCGTCGGCGTCTACATGCTGCGCATGGCCCGCGGCACCGACCCGCTGTCGGTGCAGAGCGCCGTCGACGCGATGTTCGAGAACGGCCCGCAGCGCGTGCAGACGACCACCGAAGCGGAGTTCACGCGCCAGTTCATCTCGATGCTCGGTGACGTGCCGTCGCTGCTGCAGATGGTCGGCGGTGCGGTGCTGTTCGCGATCTTCTTCGCGGTGCTGAACACGATGCTGATGGCCGGCCGCGAACGCACGCGCGACCTCGGTGTGTTGAAGGCGCTCGGCTTCTCCGACGCCGCCACCGGCCTGTTGCTGCTGTTCGAATCGCTGCTGCTGTGCTGCATCGGCGCCGCGGTCGGGGTCGGGCTCGGCCTGCTGATCGAAGCGCCGATGGCCGCCGCGACCGCCTCGTTCATCCCGGCCTTCCGCTTCGACGAGAACACGCTGTGGCTCGGTGCCGGCATCGCGGTCGGTGTCGGCGTCGTGTCGGGCGCGCTGCCGGGCTGGCGCGCTTCGCGCCTGACGCCGATCACCGCGCTACGGGAGGTCGGCTGATGGCCCTCGTCCCGTTCCGCTACAACCTGCGCAGCCTGCTGGTGCGCAGTTCGTCGACGTTGCTGACGGTGTGCGCGATCGGCGCCACGGTCGCGGTGCTGGCCGGCATGCTGTCGCTGCAGCAGGGCTTCAAGACGCTGTTCGAGGAGAAGGGCCGAGCTGACCTGGCGGTGTTCCTGCGCAAGGGCGCGACCTCCGAGGGCGAATCCGGGCTGACGCGTGAGCAGTGCGACATCCTGACCAAGGAAGTGCCCGAGGTGCAGCTCGATGCGGCCGGCAAGCCCCTCGCCAGCGCCGAGCTGTTCCTCGCGGTGCGGCTGCGCAAGTTCGACGGCGGTGAAACCAACGTCGCCATGCGCGGCATCGAACCGATGACGTTCGCGATCCACGGCGACGACATCCGCATCCGCGACGAGAAGTTCACCATCGCGACGCGTGACGAACCGCTGCACGAGGTGCAGGGACGCCGCTTCACGCCGGGCAGCGACGAACTGATCGTCGGCGAAGGCCTCGTCGACCGCATCGCCAACTGCAAGGTCGGCGACACGCTGCGCATCAACACGGTGACGTTCCGCATCGTCGGCACCTTCACCGGCAAGGGCGGCTACCGCAGCGAGATCTGGGGCGATCTCGAGCGACTGTCCGCAGCGCTGCAACGGCCGGTGCGCAGCCGCGTGCTGGCGAAAGTGGCGCAAGGCACCGACCTCGCGGCGGTGCAGGAGCGCTACACCAGCGACCTGCGGCTGCAGCCGAAGGTGCAGAGCGAGCGCGACTACCTGGCCAGCCAGACCCAGCGCCTGACGATCACGTTCACGTTCCTCGGCGGCTTCCTGGCGCTGATCATGGGCATCGCCGCGATCTTCACCGGCACCAACTCGATGCTGAGTGCGATCAGCGCGCGCACGCACGAGATCGGCATCCTGAAGGCGATCGGCTACCGACCGTTCGCGATCTTCGCGTCGTTCCTCGGCGAAGCCCTGCTGCTCGGCGTGCTCGGCGGGGTGGTCGGCTGCCTGCTGGTGCTGCCCTTCCAGGGCCAGGAGACCGGCACGATGAACCAGACGTTCTCCGAGGCGACGTTCGCGTTCCGGACCACACCGACGGTGATGATCGCCGCGATCACGTTCGCGGCGACGCTGGGACTCGTCGGCGGCATGTTCCCGGCGTGGCGCGCGGCCCGCATGACGCCGACGCAAGCGCTGCGGCGCAGCTGAGCGATGCCGAACCCCGTGCGCGCCATCGCCGCGCTGTACCGCGATTCGTTCGGTGGCCTGCCGAAGCTGACGTGGCTGCTCTGCAGCGCCGCGTTCCTGAACCGCTGCGGCTCGATGGTCGTGCCGTTCCTCGGCCCCTACCTGAAGCGCGACTTCGCGTTCACGCCGACCGAGGCCGGCTGGACCGTCGGGCTGTACGGCATCGGCGCGTTCCTCGGCAGCTGGATAGGCGGCCGACTTACCGACCGCATCGGCCCGGTGCGGCTGCAGGTGCTGGCGCTCGGCAGTGCCGCGCTGTGGATGCTGCTGATGAGTCGCCTGCACGACGCCACGTTCGTGGTGTCCGCCGTGTTCGTGCTCGGCGTGCTGAACGACGCGTTCCGGCCCGGCAGCAACACGGCCGCCGCGGTCAGCGCACCCGTCGCCCTGCGGCGGAAGGCACTGTCGCTGAACCGCTTCGCGCTGAACCTCGGCTGGGCCTTCGGCCCGACCATCGGCGGCTACCTGGTCGTCGACGACTTCACGTGGATGTTCGTCGTCGACGGCGCCACCTGCGGCCTCGCCGCGCTGTGGCTGTGGCTGGTGCTGCGCGGCTGGAACCCGCTGCCGCCGCCGAAGGCGCCAGCGACCGCCGCCACCGCGCACCACGCCCTCGGCGGCGACCAACCGCTGCGCGACCGCCATTTCCTGTGCCTGATGGCGGCCAACCTGTGCGTGCTGCTGGCGTTCATGCAGTACTTCACGACGGGACCGCGCGTGTTCGTCGACCAGGGCTACAGCGAACGCGAGGTCGGCTGGCTGCTGGCGATCAACCCGATCCTGATCGTGCTGTTCGAGATGCCGATCGTGCACGGCCTGCGGTCCCGCAAGGCACTGCCGGTCATCGCGCTCGGCTCGCTGATCGTCGGCGCGGGCTACCTGTGCATGCTGTTGCCGATCGGGCTCACGGCGATCGTGCTGGCGATGGTCGTCGTCGCCGGCGGCGAACTGCTGCAGATGCCGATGCTCGGCTCGCACGTCAACGACCACGCACCCGACCACGCCCGCGGCGCCTACAACGGCGCGTACGGCATGACGTTCACGCTGGCACTGGTGATCGCCCCGGTGCTCGGCGGCACCGTCTACGAGAACTTCGGTGCGGCGATGCTGTGGTGGCTGTGCGGTGGGCTCGGTGCGCTGGCCGCGTTCGGCTTCTGGCTGCTCGGCCGTTCGATGCGCCGCTGATTGCGATGCGCCGCGGAATCAGTCGGCAGCGAACACGTCGTCGACCGTCTCCGCACGCAGCACGCGCACGGCCCAACGGGTCAGTTCGGCCTCGGTGCCGCGCTGCAGGCGCTCGCGCACGGCCTCGCGCACCCGGCCGAAACGTTCGGTCAGCAACGCCAGCAGCAGTTCGACGCGGCCCTTCGCCGCCCCTTCTTCGAGCAGGTACTCCGCTGCGGTCTTCCGCTTGCTCATGAACTCGGCCTCCATCAACTCGTCGACGACTTGGATCACCGGCTCCGGCCGCCCCGCGGCCGTGCGCAGCACGTAGGACCATAGTGCCTGCAGCGATTCGAGTGCGGAAGAGGCGCTCGCCATCGCCGCGACCAGGTCGCGCCAGCTGCGCAGCGTGCGGAGCACCTCTTCCGGCGACGCACCAGGCAATCGCTGCAGCGCCTCGCACACCAGCTTGCCGAACACCGTCAGCCCCAGCGACCGAACGTGCTCCGGCGGCCAATCCGCCATGCTGACGACGATCGGCGCGAACTTCGGCTGCACGGCGTACAGGGCGTCGCGCAACGGCGATGGCAGCTCCGCACCGGCCAGCAACTGCTCGAGCGAGCGCGGTGCCGTCCAGCGCCGCCGACCGTGGTGCAACAGGATCGGCACGAC
>CAMAUH010000359.1 GCA_945861365.1 Candidatus Kuenenia stuttgartensis | reverse complement strand
GTACGTTGCCGCTACCGACGACGCCGGCTGCCACGGTGGCCGACGGGGCGGCCGCGACGGTGTCCGTGAGGACGACGGCGGCCGGCGCGATGTTGCCGAGGAAGCGCTTCACTCCGGTGCCGAGCGCGCCGGTGGTGAGAGCGGTCGCGGCCGAGTCGTTGCTGCCCGGGGTGGGCTCTGCCGCTTCGGTGCCGTCGTAGACGACCGGTGTCAGCTCGGAAACTTCCAGGGAGTAGCCGCCGGCCGACGTCGCACCGAAACCGACGATCTGCACCATGTAGCTGCCTGCAGCGACGTTCAACGTGAGGTCGCTCGCGAAGTTGCTGGTGGTCGAGCCGCGCGCGTCGTCATCCATGCCGAGGTAGACGGTGCCGGTGCTGTCGAGCAGCCCGATGCGCGTGTCGGCGCCAGTCGTCAGGCCGCTCGTGTGGATGCGGATGCGCGTGTTCGTCGCGACCGAGAAGCTGAACCAGTCTTGTTCGGCAGCGACGAGCGAGCAGTCGATCTGCGTGCCGATCGCGATGGCTTGCGCGGTCGCGTTCGTGCCGTTCGGCTCGACTTCAGGGAACCGTTGCGCCAGCAGCGCTGGCGCGAGTGCAAGGGACGTGATGCAGAGAGGAGTGAATCGCATGGTGCGGTTGGACGTGATGATGTGCCTACGAGGTCCGCGCGGCGTCCATTGGCACGAGCCAATGGCGCCCGGAGGGCGTGCATGGTGCCGAGCGGGTCAAGAAACATAACACGCTCCTACCAAGGAATGGGAGGGGGGGGCTGGGTCGCGCGAATGGCCGGTGCAGTGGGGTGCCGTCCGAGTGCGTAGCGCGAACGGTCCCTTGGTGGCGAACCGTCGGTGCCATCGGCTTGATGACCGTCCGGTGTGCGGATCATCCCGACGCGTGCCGCGGCTCCGAAGCCAGGACCAACGACGGCAGCGCCGGTGTGTGCTGGCGAAAATCCGCAGCGGACGATCCCCCGGTAGCTCACGCGCAGATGCGCGGGTCGGGGGCGGCGGCGGGCGGTGGTTACGATCACCGTCGACGTCGCCACTGCCGACACCACGGTGGAGGTCGCGGCGCCGGGCCAGGGCACGCGATCGCTGCGGGTGCTGCCGGGCAGTCGCGTGTGGATCACGCTCGGTCGCGGTGGCCGCAACGGCGCCTTGCAGGTGGAGGTCGGTGCACCCTGAGGGGGGCGCCGGCCGTTCAACCGCAGCGCGCGACGACTTCGACGCAACGGCGCGTGTTCAACTGCAGCCGCGCCAGTTCGCCGATCTCGACGCCCGGCACCCACAGGATGCGATCGCTGGCGTCGACCAGCAGCGGCAGGCGATCGCGATCGAAGCGCGGCAGGTGCCGGCTCTGCAGGAACCGGCGCAGTTCGAGTTCCTGGGCGCAACCGAGCGGTTGGAAGCGATCGCCCGGGCGCCGTGTGCGCAACCGCCACGGCAGCGTCGTCGCGCGCGGATCGAGCAACGCCCGCAGGCGGCCGGCTTCGAGCGGCGATGGGGCCAGGGGCGGCAGCGGATGTTCGAACGCGTCGAGGCTCCACTCGGTGGCGCCGAAACGCTGGCGACCGCCGTCCCAGCAGAACAGCTGGCCGCCGTCGACGTCCGGCGGCGGCGGTCCGGCGCGCTGCGGATCCGCCAGCAGCAGGCCATCGCGGGTGCGCTCGGCGAGGATGCCGCTCTTGCCGGCGACGCGTTTGCCGTCGGGTTGCTGCAGCAGCTGCATCGTGCGCGCCAGCCAGGCCGTGCTCGGCGCTTCGCCGTGGGGATGCAGGGTCACGTGGGCTTGCCGCAGCGCCTCCTCGATGAACGGCAGCGAAGCCGCATCGACTTCGCGCAGGTCGAGTTCGCAGCGCCACGCGGTCTTGTGGCGCGCCCGCTGCGTCAGGATGCGCAGGCCCTGGGCCTCGATGATCTCGTTCGCGGCGCGGGCCGTGCTGGCGACCGTCATCAGTGCGACATCGAGGCCGATGCCGAGCGAGCTGCGCAAGGCCGGGATCGTCTCGTGCCGCAGCCGATTGCGCGTGTAGCGCAGGTCGTGGTTGGTGCTGTCCTGCCACGCGGGTTCGGCGAGCTGCCGCAGGATCGATTCCAGGGTGGTCCGGCGGGTGCGCAGCAGCGGTCGCACCAGCAGCAGCGAACGGTCGCCGCGGCCGATCCAGCGGGCTTCCGGGATGCCGGCGAGGCCGCGCGGGCCGGTGCCGCGCAGCATGCGGAACAGCACGGTCTCCAGGTTGTCATCGGCGTGGTGCGCCGTCACCAGCATGCCAGCACCCTGCTCGCGCGCGACTTCCCGCAGCGCCTGGTAGCGCGCCTGCCGCAGCGTGTCCTCGCTCGGCCGTGGCTCGGCGAACTGCAGTCGCCGCACGCGGATCGGCACGTCCAGGCGATCGCACAGTTCGACCACGTGGGCGGCGTTCTCGCTGCTGTCGGTCCGCACGCCATGGTCGACGTGGCAGCACTGCAGCGGTCCCGGCAAGCGGCCTTCGCTGCGCAGGCGCGCCAGCGCGAGCAGCAGTGCGGTGCTGTCGACACCGCCTGAAACCGCCGCCAGCACCGTGCGCTCCGCGACGAGGTTCTCGTAGCGGGAAAGGCAGCGCGCGATGGCGTCTTGGAGGCGAGCGAAACTGTCCATTGGCTCGGGAGGTATGGTCGCTAGACTGCTTGGCCGATTTTCCGCGCAGCCAACAACACTCAGGAGCTTACTTCGCCATGGCCATCCGGGTCGCCATCAACGGTTTCGGTCGCATCGGCCGCCTCGTCTTCCGCGCGCTCGTCGAGCAGGGCTTGCTCGGCAAGGAACTCGACGTCGTCGCGGTCGGTGACATCGTGCCAGCCGACAATCTCGCCTACCTGCTGAAGTTCGACTCCATCCAGGGTCGCTTCACCGGCACGGTCACTTCGAAGAAGTCGTCGCCGGACAAGGCCGAGGACGATGTGCTGGTCGTGAACGGCAAGGAGATCCTCGTCGTCAGCGCCAAGACGCCGGCCGAGTTGCCGTGGGCGAAGCTGGGCGTGCAGGTCGTCATCGAATCGACCGGCCTGTTCACCGACGCGGAGAAGGCGAAGGGCCACATCACGGCGGGCGCGAAGAAGGTGCTGATCACGGCGCCGGCGAAGGGCGAGGACATCACGGTCGTGCTCGGCGTCAACGACGACAAGCTGGACCTCACCAAGCACAGCATCATCAGCAACGCGTCGTGCACGACGAACTGCCTGGCGCCGCTGGTGCACGTGATCCTGAAGGAAGGCTTCGGCATGACCGAAGGCCTGATGACGACGATCCACTCCTACACGGCGACGCAGAAGACCGTCGACGGTCCGAGCAAGAAGGACTGGAAGGGCGGCCGCACCGCCGCGCAGAACATCATTCCGTCGACGACGGGTGCCGCGAAGGCGGTCGGCCTCGTGCTGCCGGAGATCAAGGGCAAGCTGACCGGCATGGCGTTCCGCGTGCCGACGCCGACCGTGTCGGTCGTCGACCTGACGTTCAAGACGGCGAAGGACACCTCGCTCGACGAGATCAAGAAGGCGATCAAGCGCGCCAGCGAGACCTACATGAAGGGCATCCTCGAGTACACCGAGGAAGAGGTCGTCTCGTCGGACTTCATCCACTGCAAGGCGTCGTCGATCTTCGACGCGGGCAGCTCGATCGAGCTCAACAAGAACTTCTTCAAGCTGGTCAGCTGGTACGACAACGAGTGGGGCTACAGCAACCGCGTCGTCGAGCTGTGCCAGATGATCGCCAAGGGCGTCTGAGCCAAAGGCAACCCATGGCCACCTACAAGTCCATCCGCGACCTCGACCTGAAGGGCAAGCGCGTGCTGATGCGCGTCGACTTCAACGTGCCGCAGGACAAGGCGACGTTGGCGATCACCAACAACCAGCGCATCGTGTCGGCGCTCGGCACGATCCGCTACGCGCTCGAACAGGGGGCTGCGTTGGTGCTGATGTCGCACCTCGGGCGCCCGGACGGACAGAAGGTGGCGAAGTACTCGTTGGCGCCGATCGCCGCCGAACTGCAGAAGCTGCTCGGCAAGCCGGTCAAGTTCCTCGACGACTGCGTCGGGCCGGCCGTCGAGGCGGCTTGTGCGAAGGGCGTGCTGAAGCCCGGTGAAGTCGTGCTGCTCGAGAACCTGCGCTTCCACCTCGAGGAGGAGGGCAAGGTCAAGATCAAGAACAAGGACGGCACCGAGACCAGCAAGAAGGCGGAAGCACCCGCGATCGAAGCGTTCCGCGCCAGCCTGACGAAGCTCGGCGACGTCTACGTCAACGACGCGTTCGGCGCGGCCCACCGAGCCCACAGCTCGGTCAGCGGCATCACCGGCCTGCCTTGCGCGGCGGGCTTCCTGATGCAGCAGGAGCTCGACGCGTTCCACAAGGTGCTGACGGCACCGGCGCGGCCGTTCGTGGCGATCCTCGGTGGCGCCAAGGTCAGCGACAAGCTGCCCGTCATCGAGAACCTGCTGCCGAAGGTCGACGCGCTGATCATCGGTGGTGCGATGGCCTACACGTTCCTGACGTTCCAGGGCCACAAGGTCGGCAAGTCGCTGGTCGAGAAGGACCTGATCGCCGAGGCCGGCCGCGTGCTGGCGCAGGCGAAGGCGGCGGGCAAGCAGCTGCTGCTGCCGGTCGATCACGTCTGCGCCGCGGAGTTCAAGGCCGACAGCCCGGCCAGCGTGCACGCGACCGACATCCCGGACGGCCTGATGGGCCTCGACATCGGCCCG
>CAMAUH010000358.1 GCA_945861365.1 Candidatus Kuenenia stuttgartensis | reverse complement strand
ACGGCAGGCTCTGCTGGATCTGCGCGGAAAGGGCGACGCGCGCAGCGCGGCCGAGCAGAAGCAGTGGTTCTTCGCCGAGATGAAGTTCGGCGGCTTCCTGGCCGCGGACGTGCCAGCGCACGCCGCGAAGCTGACGTTCGATGCCGCCGAAACGGTGTGGATCGCGCAGCGGGTCATCGACCTCGAGGTCGAAGAGCTCTTCGCGCAGTTCGCCGAGCTGGGGCGCGACAAAGCGTCTTCACGCATGGTCGAGATGGTGCGCGCGGGCAGGCTGCCGACCGGCGAGATGGCGGGGGCGTTCTGGCTGCAGGTGCTGGAGTGGGCCAGTCGCGAGCACGATGCCAAGCTGGGCCAGCAGGCCTTCGACCAGCTGCTGGCGCGCTACGCGAAGGAGAGCGGGCCTGGTCTGACGCGGCAGCGCGCCAGGTGGCAGAAGTTGCTCGACGAAGCGAAAACCAAGCCGCCGCAGAAGAAGTGACGCGCGCGGCCGCCGGTCACTTCTCTTCGACGAACGGATCGTGCGCCTTCGGATCGCCGGACTCGTAGCCGAGCTTGAACCACTTGACGCGTTGCGCGGACGTGCCGTGCGTGAAGTTCTCCGGCACGACGTGCCCGTTGGCGCGGCGCTGCAGCGTGTCGTCGCCGATCGCCTGCGCGGCGGTGATCGCTTCCTCGTAGTCGCCGATGTCGAGTTCGACCTTGCCGCGCTGCCGCGCCATCACGTGGTGTGCCCACACGCCGGCGAAGTAGTCAGCCTGCAGTTCGAGCCGTACCGACGCGTGGCGGAGGTCGCTGGCGGAGCCCAGGCGGCGCATGCCATCGACCTTGCGGCTGGTGCCGAGCAGGTTCTGCACGTGGTGGCCGACCTCGTGCGCGATCACGTAGGCCTGCGCGAAGTCGCCGCCGGCGCCGAGCGAGCGGTCGAGCTCGTCGAAGAAGCCGAGGTCGAGGTACAGCTTGCTGTCGCCGGGGCAATAGAAGGGCCCGACCGACGAGCCGGCGTAGCCGCACGCGGAGTTCACTCCGCGGCGGAACAACACCAGCGTCGGCGCCGGGTACTCGCGGCCGAAGTGCTGCGGCAGCAGTTCGCTCCAGCAGCGCTCGGTGCTGCGCAGCACCTTGCTGACGAACTGCTTCCTGGCGTCGTCGGTGGGTGCGTGCGGGGTGCTGTGCGCCGCGGGCGGGCGCGTCGTGCGCACGTTGCCGTTCAGCAGCGCGATCGGATCGATGCCGGCGAACCACGCCACCGCGAGCAGCACGAGCAGGCCGGTGACGCCGATGCCGCCGCGGCCCATCAGCAGCCACGGCAGCATGCCGAGGCCGCCTCCGCCACCGCCGGCGAAGGGCGCGGGATCGTCGCGGCGATCCTCGACATGGTCACTGCCTTCCTGGTCTTCGAATCGCATGGTGTCGTTCTACCGTGGACGTGGTCGGAACGGGTCGCGGCAGCTGCGCGGTTCGGAACGTGGCCTCAAGCCTTCGGTGCGGTCTTGGTGGCGGCCTGCGCAGGGGCTGCGGCAGGGGCCGGCGCGGCTGCGCTGGCGGCCGGTGCCGGCATCGCCGACGGCGACTCCGCCAGCTTGCCGAAGTAGGCCGGCATCTCGACGCCGCCGATGTCGCGCATCATCTGCAGCAGCGGCGGCAGCGAGCCGGCCAGGCCCTGCAGGAAGCCGGCGGTGGCGTTCTTGCCGCCGTTGCCAGCCCCGCCGTCCCACACGACGACCTTGTCGAACTTGACGTTGGCGATCGCCTTGGCGGCGGTCTCCGCCATCTGCGGCAGGTGTTCGAGCAGCAGCAGCTGGAACGCCTGCTGCGCGCCGCCGCAGCCCTCGACGAGGCGCTGCAGACCTTCGGCCTTCTTGGCCAGGATCTCGTACTCGCCGCGCGCTTGCGCTTCGAGCTTGGCGAACGTCGCGGCGGCTTCGGCCTGCGCGGCGAGCTTGACCTGCTCGGCCTTCGCTTCCGCGTCGACGATGATGCGCGCCTTCTGCGCCTTCGCGGCGGCTTCGAGTTCGGCGCGCTGTTCGCTCTCGATCTTGGTCGCCATCGCGTCGGCGGCGCGCGCTTCGGCCAGGTACTGCGCTTCGCGGACCTTGGCGTCGGCCTCGCGCTTGCGGGATTCCGCGATCTGGTAGGCCTCGGCCTGGCGCACCTTCAGCGCGGCTTCGGCATCGACGACCTTGGCGCGGGCCAGGTTCTCGCCGGTCACCGCCGCCGCTTCGGCGTCGGCGACCTGCACGCGCATCTGCCGCTCCTGGTCCTTGATCGCGCTCTGCTGCTCGAGGTCGGCGCGGCTCTTGCCGATGCCGGCGTCGCGCGCCAGCTCGGCCAGTCGCACCAGCTTCTCGCGCTCGGCTTCCTTGGTGCCGATCTCACGCACCTTGTCGGCGTTGGCGACCAGCACGTCCTGTTCGCGCTTGGCCTCGGCGACGCCGATCGAACCGCGCTTCTGCTGCTGCGCGACGTCGATCTCGGCCGACTGGATCGCCTCGGACGCGGCCTTGCGGCCCATCGCCTCGATGTAGCCCGACTCGTCGGTGATGTCGGTGATGTTCACGTTGATCAGCACGAGGCCGATCTTCTCGAGCTCCGGCGTCAGCGAGTTCTGCACGCTGTCGAGGAACTTGTCGCGGTTGCGGTTGATGTCCTCGATGGTCATCGACGCGATCACCTGCCGCATCTGGCCGAGGATGATGTCCTCGGCCTGCTTCATGACCTGGCGCGGGTCGAGGCCGAGCAGGCGGATCGCGGCGGTCTGCATCACCGCGGCTTCGGTGCCGACCGCGACCGTGAACACCGAAGGCACGTTGACGCGGATGTTCTCGGCCGACAGGGCACCGCGCAGCGGGATCTCGATCTGCATCGGATCGAGCGACAGGAACGCGTAGTCCTGGATCAGCGGCCACACGAACGCGCCGCCGCCGTGCAGGCAGCGCGCCGACTGGCCGGAGGCGACCTTGCCGTAGATGACCAGGATCTGGTTGCTCGGGCAGCGCTTGTAGCGCTTCACGACCAGCACCAGGAAGCCGAGCAGGATCAGGGCGACTGCGCCGGCGGCGAGCACGGGCAGCAGGTTCTCGGGCAACGGCGATTGCGGGATGGCGAGCATGCTTCTGGGGTCTCCTTCGCGGACGGGGAATGTGGGGGTCAAGCCGCCGGCTCGACGACGAGCACGTCGTCGTCGGTGCGTTCGACGACCCGGATGCGGGTGCCGGTGGCGATCTCGTCGGCGCGGCTGATGGCGCGGCATTCGACGGTGCGGCCCTGCACCTGCATCAGCACGCGGCCGTGGCCGGTGCCGGCGGCGGGAATGCGCAGGTAGACGCTGCCGACGTGGCCGATCGCGTTGTGCAGGTCGACGTTGCCCTGCGACTGCATGTGCGCCAGCGAGCGCATCAGCTTCGCGACCAGCCACAAAGCCGCCGTGCCGGCACCGCCGGCGGCCAGCGCGACGTTGGTCGGCGACCAGCCGAGGTTCTCGGTGCCGAGGCCGACCAGCCCGAAGAAGGTCAGGAATGCCGACACCGTCTGCAGCGAGAACAGCTTCAGGAACGCGGCCTGGTCGTGCCCGACGTCGGCGGCACCGCCGTGCAGGTCGCCATCGCCGTCGCCACCGGCACCCAGCAACAGCATCAGGAACTGCAGGACCAGGATCGTGCCGCCGATGGCTGCGCAGTAGACGAACAGGGTGCTCATGGCCGTGACTCCTCGCGGGCCGGGGTTGTCGGGCGATTGTGCTGCCGACGCCGCCCGTTACGTATCCGTTGCCTGCAGATTTCTGCCCGGCTCAGGAACCCGGCGCGGCGGTTTCCCCCGGCGTTTCCGTGGGGAGCCCCTGATCCAGCCGCACCACGCGGATCCGTTCGGCGCGGCGGTTGTTGGCCTTGGTCACGACGAAGCGATGGTCGCCGACGTCGACGAACGCTCCGGGCGTGGGCACGCTGCCGAGCCGTTCGGCCAGGAACCCCGACAGCGTCTTGCTGTCGGTCTCGATGCCGCGGATCTGCAGCCGTTCGAACACCTTCGCCGTCTCGGCGATGCCGCGGCACAGCAGCGAGCCGTCCGGGCGTTCGAGCACGTGCGTCTCGTCGGTGTCCGACTCGTCCTCGATCTCGCCGACGATCTCCTCGAGCACGTCCTCGAGCGTCAGCAGGCCGCGCGTCGACCCGTACTCGTCGACGACGATCGCCAGGTGGCGCTTCTCGCGCTGGAAGCGGCGCAGCACGTGGTTCAGCGTCGCCGTCGCCGGCACGATCAGCACCGGGATCAGCAGCTGGCGCCAGTCTGGCTCGTGCCGTTCGCGCAGCGTGAACAGCAGCTCCTTGGTCATGATGACGCCGTTGACCTGGTCGAGCTCGCCGGTCGGCGTGAACGGGAAGCGGCTGTGGCCGCTCTCGCGCACGCGCAGCAGGTTCTGCTCGGTGGTGGCCTTGCCGGACAGGTAGGCGATGCGCTCGCGCGGCACCATGACGTCGCGCGCCTTGGTTTCGCGCAGCCGGGTGGCGTTGTGGATCAGCGTCGCGGTGATCGGGCCGAACGCACCCTGGCTCATGCCCATCGCGGCGAGCACGCGGATGTCGTCCAGCGACGCACCCGAGTTCTTGCCCGGGCGCGCGAACAGGCGCGAGACCAGGCGCGTCAGGAAGACCACCGGCGTCAGCGCGACGGTCATCACCTGGATCACGTGCGCGACCGGAATCGCCACCGTGTTGGCGTGCACGACGCCGATCGTCTTCGGCACGATCTC
>CAMAUH010000357.1 GCA_945861365.1 Candidatus Kuenenia stuttgartensis | reverse complement strand
CGCACCGCGGGGCTGCCGACGCCGTGGTGGTCGCCGTTCCCTGGCGGCGTGACGAAGCACCTGCCGCCGGCGCAATGACGCGCGCCGGGGTCGCGCCACGCCTCCCTCGCCGCTCCTACTCGATCGCCTGCCCCGCCGGAGCGCGGTGGCTGCGCCAATGCAGGGCGAGGTCGAGCCCGGTCTTGCCGACCACCAGCAGCGCCAGCAGGACCAGCGGATTGCCGAGCATCGCGGTCGCGATGCCGCCGCCGAGGATCGCGACGTGCAGCACGACGACGCGCCCGTACGGCGAGAACATCAGCTGCGGCAGCGTCGATCGACGGTATTCGCCGCCGATCAGGTAGTGGCCGACGAACGAGACGCCGTGGCTGACGACCATCGCCAGGGCCGCCCACAGCAGCGCCTCGCCGTTGCCACCTTCGCGCGCCTGCGACCAGGGCAGCGACAAGCCGCCGAGCGGTGGGCCGCCGAGCAGTGCCACGACGAACACGCCGTGCACGAACGTGAACAGGCCGTAGTGCACGACGAAGAACGGCACGAAGAACAGCTTCGCCAGGTGCATCGCGACGCCGAGGGCCTGCGAGGACGGCATCGCGGGTTCCAAGCCGGCCGCCCGCCGCTGCGCCGCCTGCCGTGTCAGCAGCGCCTGCAGATCCGGCGCACTGACCAGCATCCTCAACACGTTGAATCCGCCGATCACGACGTTCTCGAACCAGTACAGCGCGACGACCTCGAACGTCGACCAGCCGCCGGCGACGACCCCGTACAGCGGCAGCAGATTGGCGACCACCAGCGCCAGGGTGGACCAGGGAAGCCGGGTGACTTCGCGCATGGGCCGCGAAGATACCGCCGACTACGCGCCCGACGCCCGGCCGTGCGCGCGACCGCGGACAGGATCTTCCGTCCCGGCACCGCTTCTTCAGCGTGTACGCAATCCGCCCGTCCGCCAATGGCACCAGCGCGAGGAAGTGCAGGCCGAGGCGCTGGTCCGCCAGGTCGGCCCGTTCGCGCGGTTCCTAGCGGTCGCTGAGCGCGCCCACGGATCGCGCCGACCGCTACGCACAAGACGGCACGGTGAGGCGCGATCGCGAGCCGGTAGCCTGCGCGCATGACGACGATCGCCGACCGGCTGTTCGTGCCGCCGGGGAAGAAGCTGAAGCTCGCCGACCGCGACCCGCGCGGCACGCCGGGCTTCGACGGCGACAAGGAGGCCGGCAGGGCGCGGCTGCGCCAGCTCAACGCGCAGCTCGAGGAACTGCAGGAAGCCCTGTACGCGCAGGGCAAACACCGGCTGCTCGTCGTGCTGCAGGCGCTCGACGCCGGCGGCAAGGACGGCACCATCCGCAGCGTCTTCGACGGCGTGAACCCACAGGGCGTCAAGGTCGCGTGCTTCAAGCGGCCGACGCAAAGCGAGCTGGCGCACGACTTCCTGTGGCGCGTCCATCCGCACGCGCCGGCGTGTGGCGAGATCGCCATCTGGAACCGCAGCCACTACGAGGACGTGCTGGTCGCGCGCGTGCACGACCTGTGCACCGAGACGACGTGGCGGCGGCGCTACGAGCACATCGCCGCGTTCGAGCGCATGCTCGCCGACGAGGGCACGACGATCCGCAAGTTCTTCCTGCACATCAGCAAGGACGAGCAGCGCCAGCGCCTGCAGGAGCGCATCGACGACCCGAAGAAGCGCTGGAAGTGGAGCTCGCTCGACCTCGACGAACGCGCGCGCTGGGACGACTACCAGCAGGCCTACGAGGACGCGATGGCGGCGACCAGCACCGAGCAGGCGCCGTGGTTCGTCGTGCCGGCCGATCGCAACTGGTACCGCGACCTCGCGGTCAGCGAGGTGCTCGTCGACACGCTGGCGGCGATGGACCTGAAGCTGCCGGACGGCGAGCCGGGGATCGAGGGGCTGCAGGTGACGTGAGGGGGCTCGGCGCGACGTGAGCGCGCCGCGTCGAGTCGCGTACACGATCTGCCAGCGACGGGTTGAGCAGCGGCCGATAGCAGAACCCATCCGCGGATAGTCTCCGGTTCCCGCCGGCACACCGATTGCCTGCGCCCGCGCTCCAATGCCCCGACCGTCCTGCCTGCTGGTCATCACCGCTCTGCTACTCGCCGCCACAGCCCACAGTCAGGCTCCGCCGAAGGTCACGCTGCTCGACATCGAATTGCCGGTGCAGCACTGGTCTCCCGAGTATCGCAAGACCCACGGCACCTCGCGCCTCGTGCACGCGATCACCGGCGAGCCGGTGCCCGGGGCGGAACTGTTCGCGGTCCCGGAGACCAACCACCCACTGCCCGGTGAGTTCCGTTCGCTGTTTCGGGCCACGGCCGACCGCGATGGCTTCGCGGTGCTGCCGATCGGCGAAGCCTGGCTGATGGCCCGCGCAACCGGTCTCGGGCCGACGATGGAACTCACCTACCAGCGCGCCACGTTGCCGATCGCCCCAGCCTTCGACATTCCGATCCGCCCCGTCGACTGGCTCGGCCGGCCGATGCCGGGTGCCACGCTCGGCTTCTGCGGCGGCTGTGGCCACACCCCGGATCTCGCCACCGCGATCGTCGGCCGGGACGGCATCGCCTGGCTGCGTGGCGTCGATCCCCACGGCAGCTTCGCCGACATCTACCCGAACACCGCGCCGGTGCTGCTCAGCTACTGGAGCACGGCATGGGTCCCCGGCGATGCACCCGAGGAGTTCGCCTACGACTACGGCGAGGTGCTGCACGGCACCGTGCTGCGGCCCGATGGAGAGCCCGCCGTGCTCGCCGTCGTCGGCACCAACGTCGTGCATCGCGGCCCATGGACGCAGACCGACGGCAAGGGGCAGTTCCGACTGTTCGGCCTGCAGCCCGGCGACAGCTTCTTCGTCGTCCACGAAGGTCGTCACATCGAGTGCGATTGGCCGGCGGCGATGCCGTGCGAACTGCGGCTGCCGGTGCCCGACGGCAATCCGTACCAGAACCTCGTCGAACGGGTCCCGGAGGCGGGCGTCGAGGAGTTCGACATCGAGGTGCAGCATGCCTGTGAACCCGGCGAGACGATCGCAGAGGCGAGGAGCCTGTGGGTCGGCAACGGCCGGCGGGAATACCTCGAAGGCCGCGAGTTCGACCGCCTGCCCGCGGGCACCTACGCGGTGCGTTGCACCCATCCCGACTTCGTCACGCGCGAACTCACCGTCGAGGTGAAGGCCGAGCCCGGCCAATCGTTCGTGTTCACCATGCAGCGGCTGCCGACAGTCCAGGTGCACGTGCGCGGGCTGCCGGCGGACGGGGAAGTGACCCTGATCCGGCGCGAAGCGTCGATCGACGTCGGCGGGGATGTCGACCGGGATCTCGACCAACCACTCGTGCTGCCCGTCCGCGACGACGAGCCGTTCGCGGTGCGCCTCCGACATCCCGGCACGCAGAACAGCCGTTGGTTCCAGTTCCGCGGCCAGGCAGCCCTGGCGCAGCGGGAGATCACCGTCGGGTGGTTTGCGCCGACGATGGTGCGGGCGCAGATCCACGACGAACGAGGTCAGCAGGTCGATGCGTTCGTGAAGCTGCTGCCCCGACAGGAAGTGCTCGACAACTCCGCCCCGTTCGATGTGCGCGAGCTCCAGGACCTGGTGGCCGCGCCAGCGGGCACGGTGGCGATCCCGAGCGAGGCCGACCAGCTGTGCTTCCTGTTCGTGCGCCCCACCGATGCGGCCCTGCCACCGCGCCTGCTCGCCGTGCCGATGCCGGCGCGCAGCGACGACGCCAGGGTCGATCTCGGCACGATCGTGATGGCGCGCGCCCCACAGCTGCGCTTGCTGGCTGCTGACGGCAAGTCCCCCGCCGCCGCCGAAGCGACCCTGCTGCGCGCCGGCTACGGCTGCTTCCACGAACACCGCCTACCGCGCTTCGCGCTTGCCGCCGACGGCAGCTGGCTCGGACCCGACCTGCGGCCCGGCGATGCCGTGCTGGTGCGCGCCGAGGCCAGCGGCGTCCTGCCGCTGCGCCACGTCATCACCGCGGCGTCGGCGAACGCGGCGACCACGGTGCTGCTGCCGAGCGGCAGCCTCGCGCTGGATGTCCGTGACGAACAGGGCCAACCGGTGCGATGCACCGTGCTGCTGCGCGAGTGCGCGTTCCCTGCCAACGGCGACCTCACGCTTGCCCAGCTGCCGCGCGGGCCGCTGCGGTTGTTCGTAGCCGCGATGGGACACCGTTCCGCGTGCATCGAAGTCGAACTCGGCAGCACGCCCCCACCGCCGATCGCCGTCGTGCTGCCGAAGCACTGAGCCGGAGCGGGACCTCCGCATTCCATCCCCGCCTCATCCAGCAGATCCAGTGCGTCTGTTTCAGAGCGCCTGGAACAGTGAGGTCTGGTCTTGGCGGGGGCGCGGTCCTCGGATCAGAACGACTCGCCGACCACGAAGGAGCCGTCGTTGCTCACCGACAAGCCGATGCCGTTCAGCGTCGGATCGAAGCACAAGGCTTGCTCGAACACCTGCGTGCCCAGGGCTGCGGCGACGAACGGGAACTGGTTGGCGAACTCGCCGCGGCCGCTGGCATCGGTGAGAACCAGCACCAGCACGACCGGGTCGACGCGGATCAGGCATTGGGTTCCCTGGGCGCCGTTGCCGAGCAACACCGGAAGCGGCACGGTGCCGCCGGCCGCCGTGGTGTTCGAGAGGCCCAGCATGACGGCCGCGAACGAGGACGGAATCGTGTTCTCGATGCGGGTCACGAACGTCGTGTCGAACACCGGGGTCTCGCCCGGCA
>CAMAUH010000356.1 GCA_945861365.1 Candidatus Kuenenia stuttgartensis | reverse complement strand
CCGAACGTGCCGGGCATGCCCAGATCGCGCTCCCGCAACCACGTCGCCTTCACGCGATCCGCCGGCGCTTTCGCATCCGCCGGCGGCAGCACGAACGCGAGGATCGGCGACTTCTGCGACTTCGCGAGCTCCAACGCCTGCTGCCATGCTGCCGCCAACGGATCGGGCCGAACTTTCCGTTCGTCGTCGCGCTCCTGCGCCACCAACGACGCGGCGAGCACGAGCAGGGACATGGCGGAGCGTGGATTCAGCATCACGAAGGCCTTCGACGAACGCGGCAGACGCGACTGCATACAGCACCGCAGCGATCGCGCCCAGCCGGCCACCGCCGCCGTATGGTGCCGCCCTTCGCTCCCGCTGCATGACCCCGCTCAAGTATCTGTCCGGCTACTCCCCCGAACTGCTGGCCCAGGTGCAGCGACTCGTCGACGAGGGCCGATTGCACGCACACATCGCCCAGCGCTACCCCGATGCGCACGAAGTACGCAGCGACCGCGCGCTGTACGAATACGTCCTCGAGATGAAAAACGAGTGCCTGCGCAACTCGGAGCCGCTGGCGAAGGTCGTCTACGACAACAAGCTGCACGTCGTGCAGCACGCGCTCGGCACCCACACGACCGCCGTGCGCGTGCAGGGGCAGAAGCTGAAGACCAAGCGCGAGATCCGCGTCGCCAGCCTGTTCAAGCAGGCGCCCGAACCATTCCTGCGCATGATCGTCGTGCACGAACTCGCGCACCTGCGGCACCGCGACCACGACAAGAAGTTCTATTCGCTGTGCGAGTCGATGGAGCCCGCCTACCACCAGCTCGAGTTCGATGCGCGGCTGTGGTTGCTGGCGCGGGAACTGAAGCCGCCGGGTGATCCGGGTGGTTCGAGCGAGCCGGGCGCGGTGAACTGAGCCGCGAGCGCGCCTGCGACGGAGCGCCGCCGGATCCCCGACGGCCTTCGGACGGTCGCCAGCGGCCCCGGTGGTCCGGCAAGGCCCCCGCGCCGGCTGCGCGCACGCAAGGCGGTGCCCAGCGCGACGGCGCGAACACCGGCTACTGCGAGGACGGCCGCCAGGTCGCCGTGCCGCGCGACGAAACTGCCGCGCGCGCATTGCTCGCGTGGCACGGTCCTCGCAATCGTCGCCGCTTCCCGTCCGTGACATGGAGATCGTTCGCATGCGTAGACACTTCGCTTCGGCATGGCTCGTCGGCACCCTCACCACCGGGCTGGCCGCCCAGACCGTGCATCTCGTCGGCCCCGGTGGGTTCGCGACCATCCAACAAGCCGTCGACGCCGCTGCGCCCGACGACATCGTGCACGTGCAGGCCGGCACCTACTTCAGCTTCACGGTCACCAAGTCGCTGCGCATCCGGGCGCTCGGCACGGTGATCCTCGGCACGAGCATCCTGCAACCCGGCCACGTCGTCGTGCAGGCTCCGCCCGGCGCGACCGTCGACCTCGTCGGCTTCGACATGATGTCGATGCAGGTGCACAGCGGGCGCGCGTCGCTCGACTCGTGCACCGTGCGGAACGGCACCGGCGTGCAGAACGCGAGTTTGCACCTGCAATCCTGCATGCTCTACGGCAGTACTGCGCTGCTGGCGCAGCAAGCCGACGTCACCGCGGTGCAGAGCGGCTTCTACTCCCCGACTCCGTTCCTCGCTCCGGGCCCACTGATCGACCTTGTCGGGTCGCGCTTCCATGCCAGCGCCTGCCACACCATGGGGAGCATCTTCCAACAGGTGCAGCTGTACATCCGGGCGTCGAACGGCTCGCGGGTCTGGTACGCCGACGGCCACATCGGCTGGACGCCGCCGGGCTACTGCCCGCTGGAGGTCAGTGCGGACTCGCAGGTGCGGACCGACCGCACGACCTTCTCGACGATCGCCGGTTGCCCGGTGCCGACGCCCGGCACGTTGCTCGGCGTGCAGACCAATGCACCGCTGCGGGTCGGCATGGCGTTCCAGCCGACGTTCCGGACGGATCCGGGCGCGTTCGTGGTGGTGTTCGCCAGCCCCTTCCTCGGCACGACGGACTTCGGGCCGCTGCTCGAGCAGCCGTCCTGGCTCGACGACCAGTACTCGTTCGCGGTCGCGCTGCAGGTCGCGGACGCCGCGGGCCAGGCGTCGTTCTCGTTTCCGATCCCAGCCGGACCGGGCATCGCGAACCTGACGCTGTGGCTGAAGGGCATCAGCGGACTCGGCCTGCCGCTGCAGGCCAGCCCGCCGGTCGGCGGCGTCGCGCGCTGACGCGCAGAGCCGACTGACCCGAGTTGGCCGCCACGGCATGCTCCGCTAACGTCTCATGGTGCGCCCCACATTGAGCCGCGCCGTCCTCGTCCCTCCTGCTGACGAACCTTCCATGCGCACCCTGCAAGCGATCTGCATGCTGTTCCTGGCGGCCCCATTGGCCATTGCCCAGAACTGCTTCGATGGCGACTTCGGCACCCTGATCGCCATCAACCCCCAGGACACGGTCCTGGCGATGCAGTCGATCGGCTTCCCGTTCCCGATCGGTGGCACCACCTACACGGATGCCCACGTGACCGACCACGGCTTCGTGCAGCTCTCGAACGCCGGCATCCCGGCGCCGGCGGGGGGAGCAGTGCTATGGACGCCATCGCCGGCCAACTTCGCGGCCGGTTCGGCGAAGGTCGCCGCGCTCCACTCCGACATCGTCGGCACGGGTGGCGGCAAGATCTACTTCCGCAGCAGCCCGTCCAGCTGCACGGTCACCTGGACCAACATGCAGAACTACGGCTTCCCGTCGCCGCGGTTCAGCTTCCAGATGACGCTGTACCCGAGCGGTGACGTGCGGTGCGTCTATGGTCCGGGCTGCACGAACAACTCCACGTTCGTCGGCGTCTCCGATGGCGGCATCGTCGGAATCACGGCAGGTGGCAGCGTGACGCTACCGGCGTCGCTCGACCTGTCCGTGGGCGGCACCTCGACCAACGTGAACACCTACCAGCACTGGGCGACGGGAAACCAGTTCGACATGGCAAACGACACGCTAGTGATGATCAGCGTCGGCACGGGCTTCCTGTACCTGACCCTGGGGGCTGGGGCCAACTGCGCGAGCACCGGTGACTACGGCAGCAACTGTGGTGGCGTGACGATGACCAGCTTCGGCCTGCCGTCGCTCGGCAACTCGAACTTCCGCCTGGATCTCACCGGCGTGCCGGCGACGTCGCCGATCGCGTTCGTCGGCTTCGGCACCGCGGTCGTGAATCCTGGCAGCTCTCTCACGGGCATCGGCATGGCGGGCTGCAACGCCTACACCAACCTCGACATGGGCCTGTTCGGAACGGGCGTGGTCAGCGCCGGAGCCGTGTCGCTCACGCTAGCCATCCCGGCGAACATCTCGGTCGCCGGACTGGTGCTCTCATCGCAGAGCGTCGCCTTGTCACCGACCACGGCGCTCGGATTGGTCGCGAGCAACGGCACGCAGATCGGCCTCGGCTTCGGCTACTAGGGAACCCGAGGTCACCGGCCGGCTCCCGCCCGGTAGGAGCCGACGACCGCAGCGGGGCGCGGCATGACAGCGACTGGGCGAAGTCATGCCGCGCGGACCATGTCAGCACGAATGGAGTGCTACAGAGCGGAGATGACAGGGATGATCCGCTCATCGCAGCTCAGGTTGCCCTCTGTAGCCACATTCGCGGCCACGCAGAGTCTGCGAATCCGGCACCAACAGCTCGAGTTCGACGCGCAGCTGTGGTTGCTGGCGCGGGAACTGAAGCCGTCGGGTGATCCGAGCGAGCCGGGCGCGGTGAACTGAACCGCGAGCGCCCCGGCGGCGCCGCTCACGGCCCGATCAGCTTCAGCGTGCCGGTCAGCGACGGCGGCGTGTAGCCCATGCCGCAGCCAGTGCAGTGGTCCTCGATCACCGACGGCCGCTCCGTGCCGAGCGGATCGCGCTCGTCCTCCAGCAACCACAGCACGTGGTGCATCGTGAGCTCCCCATCGACCCACTGCACCAGCGCCGGAGCCGCGCCGGCGAGGTTGGCGACCAGACGCTTCGCGAGGTCGCGATCCTCGACGAACGGGATGCGCCCCACCTTCGCGGCTGGCAGCGCGGCCACGTCGCGGGCGATCACCGGCGGCACATTGGCGGCGCGCGCGGCGAGCGCCTTCGGTTCGAGCACCACCGCTCCCACCTCGGCCACGAACGCTGCCGCGTCCAGCAGCTCGGTCTTGAACCCCCGCACGCGCTTGCCGTCGGCGCCGAGCAACACCACCGTCTCACCCGGTTCGGCGAGGCAGGATTCCGGCGTGGCGATGACCGGAATCGTCAACGCGAACACGGCCGTGCTACGCGTGGCACGCACCTCCAGGTCGCCGCGGGCACGCGCCGCCCGCGGATGTTCGGTGACGCGCAGCAACTGCACCTGGCGCAACAGCAGGTCGCGCGCGCTGCTGGCCGGCGCGGACTCTTCGCGGAAAGCCCGCAGGATGCCGACGGCTTGCTCCCGCTCCCAGGTGCGCTTCGCCGGCGCTTCCGCAGCCATCGCCGCGGCCGGCGGCAGCACGAACGCGAGGATCGGCGCCTTGTGCGCCTTCGCCTGCGACTTCGCCGCCTGCCAAGCCGCCGCGAGCGCGTCGTCGGGAGGGGCCACATGGCCCGCGGCTTGTTGCGCAGCGGCAGCGACGGCCAGCGCCAACAGCGACACGAGAGAATGGGCAGTGCGCATACAGGACTCCTGGCAGCGACTATCGGCGTGCGCGTTCGCGGTAACCGGCACCGACGCCGCGCCGTCTCGGGATGAGCCGGACAACGCT
>CAMAUH010000355.1 GCA_945861365.1 Candidatus Kuenenia stuttgartensis | reverse complement strand
CGGCAACCCGCCTGCCATGGCACCGCCGACGACAGCACCATCGCCCCGGCACTCGCGCGAGCGATGCCGGGTCGTGGATCGCCGCCAACACACGACAGACTTCCGAGCACTTGGGACAGACCACAATCTCGATGCCGAACGCGCGCTCCAGCAGCTGGGCCCAGGAGCAACGCCGCCGACCACCAACTGCACGGCCTGGTGCACGCGATGTGCTCCCGGAGCTGGCTCGGGGTCGAGCACCCAGTCCAGGTGGGGGCGGCAACCCGCCATCACCTCGCGTTCCTCAGTAGCCGAGCGTGGCGATGGCGCCGTTGCTGGCCGCGAAGCCGAACGCGTTGGCCGCCGGGTCGAGCGAGAAGGCCTGCGCGTAGAAGTTGATGCCGAACAGCCCCGGTGAGGCTGGCAACTGCCAGCTCCAGTCGGCGGCAGTGCCGACCCCGACCATCGCGGCGCTGAGCTGCGGATCGACCAACAGGTAGCAGGTCGGCATGCCGAGGAACCCGAGGTCCAAAGGCAGCGGCGTGCTGCCGCCGATCGACGTGTTGGAGAACCCGAGCTGCAGCAGCGCGATGCCGAACGGCAGGTTGCTGGCCCGGGCGGTGAAGGTCGAACCGAGCTGCGGTCGCGAGCCCGGGGCCGCGGCGAGGCTCGGCACCCCGAGCGCGCCGCTGCAACCCACACCGTACGGCTCGAAGGTCGCGACCGGCGACGCGTCCTGCCAGGCGGTCGTGTAGATGTTCCACAGGTTGCCCAGCGCCACGGTCTGCAGCACGCCCCCGGTCGCCACCCCGAACACGATCAAGGTCCCCGGCGGCGACACCGAGGCCGGCGTCGACGTCACGCAAGCCCGGCTGCCGTCAGGCGACATGGAGAGGCCGTTGCAGTTCGGGGCGACGATGCCGCTGAACAGCGTCACGGTGGAGTTGGCTGGTGTCGCGTAGTCGAAGTCGATGCGCGCCACGCCGGACGTGCTGCCACCACCGGCGACCAACGCGAAGCTGCGATCGAGCGACAGCACCATCCCGTTCGGCACCGTCACCCCGACCTGCATGTCCTGCTGGCCCGGTGCCGCGTCGAAGTCGAGCCAGCTCTGCGTGGCGAGTTCGTAGACCGCGAGCGCCCCGACACCGAGGCCGGTGTAGAGCACGTAGGCATAGGCATCGTCGATCGACACCTTGCAGTCGCTGACGAAGGCGAAGCCTGCCGCCGCAGCACCCGGCACCGGGGTCGACACCAGGACCTGCAGGAAGGTCGGGCTCGACGGATTGGTGTCGACGAGCTCGAACAAACCGCTGTTGATGAACACGTGCGGCACTGCGGCGAGGTTGCCCGACGGCGACAGGCCCCAGCGCTCGCGCGACGCGTTGCCCAGGGTCGTGGTCTGGGCCAGCACCGTGCCGTACCCGGCACTGTTGATGTCGGCATCGAGGCAGTGCAGCTCCCGCGTGGAGCCCGTGGCACCGGTCAACACCCAGAGCAGCTTCCGCCCGGAGTCGTGACCGAGGCCGTAGCAGGCGCCGGGCGCGTTGAAGAAGGTCGACCAGGTCGTGCTGCTGCCGCTCCATTCCCCGCGGGACACCTGATTGCCGAGCGACCGGGAGCAGTAGAGGTTGCGGCCGGTGTCGGCCCAGACGGCATCGGTGACGTTGTTGGTGAAGGGGCTCGGGCCGACGAACAGGATGGAGCCGGTGGCCGACTCGACCATGGCGCTGTTGTCGGTGGAACCGCTGGTCGACGTGCCGACGAAGATCACTTCGTTGCCGGCTTGGGCCAGGGCAGGGAACGCGACGAGAGCCGCGACGGCGGAGCTGCGCAGGATGGTCATGGGATGGGAGAAACGAGCCAGCGGCGAAGCCGCATGCAGGACGAGACACTGTTCCTATGCAGCAGCTCGACCAGGCGTGACACGGTCGCCTCGATTTCTTCGCGACGCCGCCGCGTTCAGTCCACGGCCGGAGCACCCACCGGCGGGCCTTGCCAGACCTCGGGATCGAGCTACGTTCCGGCGGTCTCCGTCCCGCCCTACCATGCCGCATCGCAGCGACGAGTCCTTGTTCGCAGCGTTTCAGCAGCACCGCGACTGCCAGGCGCTGGGCATCTTGTTCCATCGCCGCGCCGACGAGCTGCTGCGCCTCGCAGTGTTCCTGGCGCCACGCCCGACCGACGCCGAAGACCTGGTGCAGGCGACGTTCTTGAGTGCCATCGCGCACGCCGAGAGCTTCCGGGCCGGGAACCGCGTGATGAGCTGGCTGTGCGGCATTCTGACCAACCATGCGCGCATGCTGCGCCGCGCGGAACGGCGCACCGCGCCGAATCCTGGACTCGCCTCCGCGCCGGATGCGGCGGCAGCGACACTGCACGCCGAGCTGCGTCAGGCGCTGACCGCCGGCATCGCCGCGCTGCCCGAGCCGTATCGCAGCGTGCTGTCCCTGCACCTCGAAGGCGGTCTCGACAGCGCCGAGATCTCGCAGCGCCTGTCGCGACCGGCGGCCACCGTGCGCAAACAGATGGAACGCGCCCTCGACCGGCTGCGCACCGCGTTGCCGATCGGCCTGGCGACCGGTCTCGCCGTGCACGTCGATGCGCAGTCCCTCGCGGCGAACGCCGCCGACGCCGCCCGTTTCGTCGAGGCGGAGCCATCGGCGGCGATCGTGCCGGCGGCGACCAGCACGCACGGCGCCAGCGCGCTGGCAGGCTGGTGGCTCTGTTCGGGCCTGGCCGCCCTGCTCACGATCGCCGTGGTGGCGGCCTGGCCGGCGACCGCCACACCCTTGCTGCCACCCGCCGGCGCCTTGCTGGCGGCGCCTGCGGACCTGCCGGCCCCGCTGCTCGTGCCCACCGTCGCCCCTTCGCTGCATAACCTCGCCCAGGAACGGGAGGCCGACCTTGCCGTCGCCGAGCTCGAGGTTCGTGTGGTGCAACCCGACGGCACCACTGCGGCGGACGTGACGGTGCTGCTGGTCGACGACTCCGGCAAGGCACTGCCCGAACGCATTCTTGCCGGCCTCGCGCGAACCACGACGACCGATGCCGGCGGTGCAGCCACGTTCCGCGCCGTGCCGCCCGGCGACTACGAGCTGGCATGGCCAGGCTCGGTCGGCCGACGCAAGCTGCGACTGACTCCGGGCCCGCACCAAGTCGAACTCGAGCTCGCCGCGCCGATCGCGTTCCGCGGCGTCGTCGTCGACCAGTTCCAACGCCCGGTGGCCGACGCCGAGATCGTGGTCAGCGAGACATCGCTGCGCGGCGACCTCGGCAGCGTCGTCGCCAGGAGCCGGAGCGACGGCTCGTTCGCAGCCACCGCGCAACTGTCCCACGGGCGCGTGTTCGCCCGCCACGAGGGGTATCGCAGCTCCGTGGGCGCGCGCCTCGAACCATCGACGTCGATGCTCCTGTCGCTGCCGCCAGCGCAGCGGGAGCTGGTCGTCACGGTGCTGGATCCCCAGGGTCGTCCCGTTCCCGACGCCTACGTCGCCGTGGTTCCTCGCAGTGCCGCGCTGAACTTCTTGCCCCCGGAACACGCGCGGACCGACGCCGCCGGCCGCTGCTTCTGCCGGGATCCTGGCCCTGGCGAGGCCAGCGTGATCGCGAGCCGCGATGGCCTCGCCCCGGCGGCGGCCAATCTCGACCCGGACGCCACGGCATTGACGCTGACCTTGCGCCACGGCACATCGTTGCGGGGCACGTTGTACGACGCCGATGGGACGCCGATGGTCGGCACGCGCGTGCACGTGGCGTTCTGCGAACACCGCAGCAACGAGCCCGTGGCCCCGCTGCTCGCCCGCTCTCTGCGGACCGATGCGCGAGGTGGCTTCTGGTTCCACAACGTGCCGCTGGGCACGGTGCACGTGCAGGCCTTTGGCGAAGTGCCATCGCCCGGACGCGGCCTGCCGCCGTATCCCTGGCTGCTCGCCGCCGCCGACATTCATCTCGCCGACCCAGCCGGCCACGAGCTCGTCCTGCACGGCAAGCGTGGTCCCGTACTGCGCGGCAGGCTGGTCACCGCCGATGGCAAACCGGTCGCCGACCACAACGTGGTGGCCACGCCACGCCAGGGCACCGCGATCCACCGCGTCTTCCGCGTCCGCGGCGCCGGCACCGCCGCCGACGGCAGCTTCGCCATCCACGGGCTGGCCGCCGACGAGGACTATGACCTCGGCGCATACCTGCCCGGTGGACCAGGCGGCACCAGGACCGAGTTTCCGGTGGCAAACGGGACCGGGCGTCCGGGGGCTGCCCCGACGATCCTGCGGCTGCCCGGCCGGATGCCAACCAGCATGCTGCGAGTTGCGGTGCTCGGTCCCGACGGCCACCCGATCCCCGAAACGTCGCTCGAGCTGCGGACCATGGCGCTGCAGCTGCCGAAGAGCGCCACCGTGGCCGCGGACGGCAGCGCACAGTTCGGCCCGCTGCTGGAGGGTGACTACCAGCTGGCGGTGATTGCGCCAGGACTGGGCACTCGCGTCATGGCCGTGACCATCGGCGACGATCCGGCCGACGTCGATCTGGGCGTGATCACGCTGCCGCTGCCGGCACGACTCACAGTGCAACTGGCGCGCCCGGGCGGCAGGCCGCGGCCGGGCCTGCGCGTGGTGGCGCGGGGACGGATCGGCGACAAGTTCGTGTCGGCCACGGCCGATGCGCATGGCTTCGCCGCGCTGCCGCCCCTGCCGCCGGGCGACGTCGAGGTGCTCGTGCTCGGCCCCGGCATCGCGCCGCACCGCACCCAGACGACGCTGCGATCCGGTGCCCAACAGATCGAACTGCAACT
>CAMAUH010000354.1 GCA_945861365.1 Candidatus Kuenenia stuttgartensis | reverse complement strand
GACGAGGTGTCGCGCCACGCCGCCCCGTCGCGCGCCGAGGGCATCCGCCGACTGGTCGCCGGCAGCGGCATCGCCGGCAGCAAGCACGCCGCGGTGCTGGTCGTGCTCGACGCCACGGAGCACGCGCTCGCGACCGCCAACGCGATCGGCCGCGCGCTGCCGACGTTCACCGCGAAGAGCACCGCGAAGGCCCCCGGCACGCTGGCCGTGTTCTGCGTGCTGGCGAACGGCACCGCGGTGCCGATCGACGCCGGCGTGCGCGACATCGTCGAACGCGCGCGCGCTGCGGCGCACCTCGTCGACACGCCGCCGACCGAACTCGATCCGCAAGCGTTCGCCACCGCGGCGAAGAAGGCACTGCGCTCACTGCGCGGTGTGCGCACGAAGGAGATCGTCGGCGACGCCCTGCTGCGCGCGAAACTCGGCGGCATCCACGCGGTCGGCCGCTGCGCGCGTTCGGCGCCGCGCCTGCTGATCGCGCAGACCGGTCCCGCGCGCGGCACGCACGTGGCGCTGGTCGGCAAGGGCGTCACCTACGACACCGGCGGCCTACACATCAAGGCGCGCGGCGCGATGGAGACGATGAAGAGCGACATGGGCGGTGCAGCCGCGGTGCTCGGCGCGTTCGCGGTGCTGGCCGCACGGCACCCGAAGCACCGGTTGTCGCTGCTGCTGTGCCTCGCCGAAAACGCGATCGGCCCGGCCGCCTACAAGCCCGACGACGTGCTGACGCTGCATTCCGGCAAGACGGTCGAGATCAACAACACCGACGCCGAGGGCCGCCTGCTGCTCGCCGACGGCGTCAGCTACGCCGCGCGCGAACTCGGCGCCGAGGTCGTGCTCGACGCGGCGACGCTGACCGGCGCCCAGGGCGTCGCCACCGGCGACCTGCACGCGGCGGTCATCAGCAGCGACGAAGCAATCGAGCAAGCGCTACTGCAGGCGGGCCGCCACACCGGCGACCTGTGCTGGCCGCTGCCGTTCGCGCCCGAGTTCCAGCGCAGCGAGTTCGCGAGTCCGATCGCCGACATGCGCAACTCGGTCAAGAACCGCAGCAACGCGCAGTCGAGCTGTGCGGCAGCGTTCGTGCACTGGCACCTCGATGGCACCAAGGCGCGCTGGGGCCACGTCGACCTCGCGTTCCCGGCATTCCGCGGCGATCGCGGCACCGGCTTCGGCGTGGCGCTGCTGGTGGACGCGGTGCAGCGGCTCGTGCGCTGAGGTCGGGCGAACGCCCAGGCGCCGATCGTCATCCCCACACGTTCGACGCCGCGGCACTCGCGATCGCGGGACGCGATGCCGAGCGCGCGCGTCGCGCTAGCATCGTCGCGTGGAGATCCCGCGATGAGTCGCCTTGCCTTGTTCGTCGTCGTCGGCGTGCTGGCAGCACTCGCCGGCTTCTGGTTGCTGCGCGACACCGGGGACGCGACGCAACGCGCCGAGCCTTTGCCCATCGTCAACGCCGCAGCTGCCGTGGACGCGCCGAGCCCGGCGCCCGCCGTCGCGAACGCGCCGACGCCGCAACGCAGCGAAGCCGCACCCGCCGCGGCCCAACCGCCGATCGCAATCGATGCGCCGTGGTTCGACGTGCAGGTCGTCGACGCCGACCTCCAACCCGTGCCGGGCGCCGAGGTGCTGTGGACGACGATGTCGATGTTCGTCCCGCCTGAGCAACGTGCAGCATGGAGCACGCACCCTGACGACATCGCGCGCCGCTTCGGCTGGCGCACCCGCAGCGATGCCCGCGGCATGGCGCGCGTCGCCGGTGACGCACTCGGCGCCACCGTGCACGCGCTCGACCAGGGGCGCTACGGCATGGTGAACGTCGGCGGCCGACAGCCGGTGCCGCCCGAGGGTTGGCGGCTCGTGCTGGCGGCCGACCGGACGCTGCGCGTGCTCGTGCTCGATGGACACGACCAACCGGCCGCCGGCATTCCGGTGGCGATCCGCCTCGGCGATCCGGACCCGGCGCGCAACGCGCAGCTGCAGGGCACGCGCAACCGCCTGGTGACCGCGCACGACGGCACGGCCACGTTCGTCCATCTCCAGCTGTGGCATCGTCCCGAGGTTCGACCGGGCACCGAGGACCGCACGACCGCCCACGTCGTCGCCGTCCTGGCGGGCCTCGATGCGGCAGCGACCGCGTTCGATCGCGAAGCGCCGCCCGCGACGCCGATCGTGCTGCGCTTGCCACCGACCGGCAGTTTGCTCGCGCAGCTGCGGCACGAAGGGCAGCCGAGCACGGCCGACGTCCGCTTCCTGGTCGTCGGTACGGATACGGATCCAACCGCCCACGTGCTCGCGCGCTCCGGCCTCGGCGGCGGCACGGCCTGCGACGCCGATGGCTGGGCCCGGTTTCCGCACCTGCCGATCGGCCGGGCGCTGACCGTCTACGCGAACTCGAACGGCAACGTGCTCGAGAGGTCGGTCCCCGGGCCCACGCGTGCGGGCGACGAAGTGCGCGTCGAGTTCACCACCGACGACGTCATCACGCTCGTCGGCCGTCTGCTCGGACCCGATGCGCAGCCGCTGGCGAACGCCGAGGTCGGCGTCGGCTTCCACGTCGACGGCGCACCCTCGGGTGGCCGCGCGTTCCGCACCGATGCGCAAGGACGCTTCCGCTGTCCGTTGGTGCCGAGCCCGCAGCCGCGTGCGCCGTTGAAGCACTTGCTGCTGACCCACAGCCACCCCGGCGCCATCACGCTGCGCGCTTCGATCGCCCCGCGCGATGTCGTCGCCGGCCGCAACGACCTCGGCGACGTCACGCTCGACGCGGGCCCCCTCGTGGTCAGCGGCCGTGTGGTGCTGGGCCCGAACGACCGAGGCGTCCATGTCGCCATCGCGGTGCAGGCGCTCGCCGCGAACCCCGGCCCGGACGGCGAAGAACGCTGGGAACCGCAGACCGCGTTGATCGTCACGCAGCAACCCGATGGCGCCTTCGAAGTGCGCGGCGAGGCGAAGCCCGCGCGGCACCGACTCGTGTTGACGGGCCAGATCGTGCCGATGCCGCCGCACGAGTTCCGCGTCGGCGAGAGCGGCCTGATGCTCGAGCCGAGCACCGGCAGCACGCTGACGGCCGAATGCAGCGTGCCGACGTGGCTGGCACCGATGCAGCTGCGCGGCGTGCTGCGCCGCCAAGGCGATCCGGCCGCGCGCACCGAGGCGACGGCGCCGTGGTCGACGTTCGCGCTGCGACGCGGCACCGACGGCGCCACGCTGCGGTGGCAGCACGTGCCGGCCGGCACCTACACGCTGGAACTCGGCATGCTCGGTCTGCAGGCACCGCTCGCGACCATCGCCGAGGTCGTCGTGCCACAGCCGACGCCCGGTGACCCGCGACTGACGGCACTCGACGTGCGCGAACGCGTGCAGGTGCGGACGGTGCGCGTCGAGCGTGACCCTGCGACGCCGAACGCCAACGGCAGCACCTTGGTGTTCGTGCTGCCACAGGCGGACCCCGAGCACTGGACCGGCTTCGCCGCCGCCGGCGACGAGGTCGAGATCGTGACACCGCCCGGCCCGGTCGAGCTGCAGGTGCTGCGCGCCGGCTACCGGCCGGTGCAGGCCACGGCACGCGACGGGGTCACCACGGTCCGCCTCGAAGCTTGGCCGAGCCTCGCTCTGACGTTCGCCGACCTGCCGCTGCTGCCGGACGGCGTCGCGCTGCACGGCACGCTGCGCGAAGTCGATGCGACCAAGGGGCCGGACTACCGCACCGCCACGGGAGGTGGTTCGCTCGCGTCGCTGCGCGCGACCCGTTCGTTCGCGGTGCAGAGCGGCCGCGCCACGGTGGCGCCCGGCGACGGCACGTTCCGGCCAGTCCTCTATCTGCTGCAGAACGGCAACCGGCGAGTTCTGCGTGCGGTCACGCCGGAGCAGCTGGTCGGCAACGCGGCAGCGGCGATCGCGGTGCAGGTGTCGGCGGACGAGATCCGCACCGCACTCGGCGAGCTGGCGGCGATGCCGGCGAAGAAGTAGCAGCGCGACCGCGTCCGCTCAAAACGTCGGATAGCGCCAGGTCCGCAGCGGCCCTTCGTCGCTGAGCAGCTCGCACAGCCGCGGATCGGCGAGCACCGCGTCGACCGTCGTGCGCACGCCATCGACCTCCATCGCGCGCGCGACCAGCCGGATGCCGTGGCTGTAGTCGACGTGCGGGAACGTGTGCCCCGAGTACAGTGGCTGGATCGGCGATCCGTCGCGGTGGTGCCAGCCGTAGATGCCGACGTGCCGCGGGCGCTCGCCCATCGCCGCGAACACGACGACGTCCTTCTTGCAGCCGGCTACCAGTTCGCCGCGCGCGCCCGGCGACAGCTGCGCCTCGATCGCGGCGTGGTGCTGCGCGAACAGTCCGACACTGACGATGTCGTGCTCCTGCGGCGAGAACGGGATCGGCTCGACCTGCACAGCCGCCGCGCGCCAGATCGCATCGACCATCTTGCGCGTCGGTAGCACGCAGCCGAGCGCATCGGCGCAGCGCTGCGCCTGCGGCGGCGACAGCGGCATGCGCAACCAGTCGGCCTCGGTGCCGAAGCCGAAGTAGTCGCGCGTGCACCAGAAGCGGCCGGTGTGCCGCACGCCTTCGATCTCCGCCGCGACGTCGATCGGCACCAGCGTCCACAGGAACGGCGGCACGTTGCCGGCGGCGATCTGCGGGTCGAGCTCGCGTTCGCGCGCCGCGAGGTCGAGGCCGCGCAGCCGTTCCAGCAGCTGTGAACCGCTCGCCGCATCGGGCAGCCGCGGCGGCACCGGCAGTGATGGCGGCGGCGGTGCCGCGCA
>CAMAUH010000353.1 GCA_945861365.1 Candidatus Kuenenia stuttgartensis | reverse complement strand
TTCGTGTCGGCGGTGTTCGACAACATCCCGCTGACCAAGCTGGCGATCGCGACGCCGGCCGAGCTGCCGAACCACAGCATCGAACCGCCGTAGCCGACCGAGTACGCGAGCAGGCCCCAGTCGTAGCCGCCCTGGTCGATCGCCAGCTTGGTCAGCGGGATGTTGTCGAACACCGCCGACACGAAGCCGAGGCCCAGCGTGGTCCATGGCGACGGTTCGGGCAGGTCGTCGACCGGCATCATCGACGCGGTCAGCACGAGGCTCAGCAGGAAGCATGCGCCGGGCACGGCGCCGCGCAGCGCGTGCAGGTTGGGCCGGCGCACCAGCGCACCGAGCAGGATCGCCGCCCACACGCCGGCCGCCGGGAAGTCGAACAGCACGTTGGTGGCGACGGTGCCGCCGAGGATCAGCAGCACGATGCCGAGCCGCGCCACATCGACGGGCGGGGCGGCGTGCGGCAATCGCGTCAGCGGCTGCAGCGCATGCTGCTGCTTGCTGGCGAAGAAGCCGAACACCAGCACCGCGACGGCCGCGCCGATGCCGGCCTTCATCACCCACAGCGGCGACGCGCCTTCGATCCACAGCATCGTCGTGGTGGTGTCGCCGATCACCGAACCGGCGCCGCCGGCGTTGCTGGCTGCGACGATCGCGGCGAGGTAGCCGACGTGCACGCGCCGCTGGAACAGCGTCATTGCCGCAGCACCACCGATCAGTGCGGCGGCGATGTTGTCGAGCACCGCCGACATCACGGCGATCAGCACCAGCAGCAGGAACGCGCCGAGGCGGCCCTGCGGCAGCACTTCGGTCAGCTTCTCGGGCAGGCCGCTGTGTTCGAAGTGTTCGGCGAGCACGGCGAAGCCGAGCAGCAGGCCGGCGAGGTTCAGCAGGATGTGCCACTCGTGGGCGAGGTGGGTGGCCGGCGCGAAGTCGGTCAGCGTCATGCGCACGACGACCACCGCGCAAAGGCCGAGCAGTGCGATCGGCAGCGCGCGGCGGTGGCAGATGGCGACGCCGAACAGGGTCGCGGCGAACAGGCCGAACAGCAGCAGGGCGATCATTGCCGCCCACCGGCTGCAGGTTGCGGGTCACGTTCTCCGGCGCGTTCTGCGCGCAGGATCCTCGCGTAGCACCAGACGACGAGGGACAGGACGGCGGCCAGCGAGATGGCCAGGGAGATGCAGCCAGCCAGGGTCATGGGGTCGGAGTCGGCTGCGCCGACCGAACGCGCATACGCCGCGGCACCCGGAAGGTGTCGGTCGACGCCGGCGCTTCAGCTGACGGCAGCTGCGTTGCGTGCGCTCTGGCGGCCCGACCAGGGCAGGACCTGCCACACCGGAGTAGTGCGGCACCCTTGGGAGAGCGCCCTCCTTAACGGGTTCCCTGCGATCCGACAAGCGGCCCCTCGAAGTGGGGGCACCCGTTCATCCCAGGATCGCCTTCGCCACCGCGACCGGATCGCTCGCCTTCACCAGCGAACGGAACACCGCGTCGAGATGCACGCCCGCCGCCGCACCGACCTGCTTGCGCAGTTGCGCCGCGGTACCGCACGCGAGCAGCTTGCCGTGGTCGAGCACGGCGATGCGGTGCGCGGTCGTCTCGACGACATCGAGCAGGTGCGAGCAGTGCAGCACCGCACCGCCGCGCGCCGCGAACTCGCGCATCAGCTCCTTCACCACCAGCGTCGTCGTCACGTCGAGGCCCGACAGCGGCTCGTCGAACACCAGCAGCTTCGGATCGGTGATCAGCGCCGCCGCGATCGACACCTTCTGCGTCATGCCCTTGCTGAAGCCGACCATCGGATCGTCGCCGCGTTCGAGCAGGCCGAACCCCGACAGCAGCCGTTCGCCGCGCGCGCGGATCGTCGCGTCGTCGACGTCGAACAGGCGGCCCTTCAGCAGCAGGAACTCCCACGGCGTCAGCACCTCGTGCAGGCGCGCGACCTCGGGCAGGTAGCCGATGCGGCGGCGGGCCTCGGTCGGGTTCGTCAGCGCGTCGATGCCGGCGACGCGGATGCTGCCGGCGTCCGGGCGCAGCAGGCCGACCAGGCACTTCACCGTCGTCGACTTGCCAGCGCCGTTGGGGCCGAGCAGCGCCAGGATCTCGCCGTCGCCGATCGACAGGTCGAGGCCGTGCAGGGCTATGAAGCTGCCGTAGGCCTTGCGCAATCCGTGCAGCGCGAGCATCGCGGCATCTTGGCGACGTTCCTTACGGAAGGCCAGGACATGGGGTCTTGCGTGTGAAGTGCTGGGGGACCTTGGTGAACGCCGCGGCTCCCGCGACAGTCCGGTACCCGCCCTCGGTGGCTTGATCCGCCGCCGCCCTCCCTGACGGAGAACTCGAAGCATGCGCATCGTCTTCCTGATGTCCTGCGGCACCTTCCTCCTCTCGCTGGTGCCGGCGCAGGTCGCCGGTGGCGAACCGCGACGCGAATCGCTGCGTGGAACGGCGCGGCTCGACGACGGGTCGCCGTGGCCCGGAGCCCGCGTGCTGTTGCTCGCGCGCACGCCGGGAGTGCTCGGCATGGCGGAGGACCGGCTGGAGGTGACCGCCGACCGCAGCGGGCGGTTCCTCGCCAACCTGCGCGTCGGTTGGCGCTACTCGGTGTTCGCGCAGGAACCGCAGGCGAACGACACCGAGCGGGTATCGATGGTGGTGGACGAGGTCGACATCGGGATGCCGCTCGAGTTGGTCGCCGGCGCTGCGCGCCAACGCCCGAGCCTCGAACTCGCGGGCCTGCTGCCGTGGAGTGCGCGCGGCGTGCTCACGGTGCGCTACATCGGGACGGGCGACGTGCCGGCGATCGTCGATCGCATCGTGCCCGGCGATGGCCGGGTCGAGGTGCCAGCCCTGCCCGGCCTCGCTGCCGCCGTCGAGATCCGGTGCGGTGCGCAGCCGATCTCCGAGCGCCTGCCGATCGACCTGCGCCAGCCGAAGACGCTCCTGAAGGTCCACCCGCCGCGCGAAGTCGCGCTGCTCGTCGTGGACCGCAAGCAACAGCCGGTCGCCGACGCCAGGGTCTCTGCCTGCCGCAGCGACGCGGAACGTCGGGATTGCGGATCCCTCGTGCCGCTGGCGCGCAGCGGCAAAGACGGGATCGCGCGCGTCGTGTTGCCGTTCCCGCCAGATGGCATCGACCAGCAGTTCGCGCCGCTGGCGATCGATGCGCCCGACATCAGTCCGATCGGGTGTGTGTACGGGTTCCGCGTGGCCGCCGACCACGAGCCGACGGCAGCGCGTGCGTTCCGCGTCTGGTGCAATGACGGGCAACGCCACAGCGTGGTCCTGCAGCGCGAAGGAGCCCCCTTGGCCGGCGTCGAGTTGGAGGTCGCCAACCTGCGCGCGTGCGCTGGTGTGCAGGGGGCGGCGGCCGGTGGGAGCTACGTACGGGAGTTGGTCGCGACCGGCGCGGGCGGTGAGGCCACGATCGACTGCGTGCCCGAGACCACGGTCCTCGTCACGGCGGCGACCGCCGCTCTCGGCAGCAAGCTGGCGGTCGAAGGGGCCGTCGCGCCCCTGGCGCTGCTCGGGGTGATCGAGGCGAACGCCCCAGCCCGGCGGCACCCCATCGATGTGCGCGACCTGCAGCCGATCCGGGTGCGCGTCACCGATCCCGACGGCGCCCCGGCGCGCGATGCCCTGGTCTCCGTGCTGGTGTCCGGTTCTCCTTGGCGCGCGGCGTTGCCGCGGGGCACCACGGACCGGGCCGGCCGGATCACGTTCCTGGTGCCGCGTGGACTCGATTGCTGGTTGTGCGCGTGGAATGGCCGCGGCAGCCTCGCACCGGACCAGCCGGTGTCCGGCGGCGAAGCACTGCACACGCTGCAACTCGAAGCCTGCGCCAGTGCCCGTCTGACGATCACCGACGCCAACGACCCGGTTCCGCTCGCGAAGGCCATCTTCGGCGTGCTCGCCATGGACCACGTTCAGGACGCGCGGCTGGCGGCCGCGGTCGGGCCGATGTGCGTGACCGTGGACGGCCGCGGGGTCGGGCAATTGCCACTGTATGCGGGCCTCAGCTACAGCCTGGGCCGCGTGCGCGTGGCCGGCGGGTCGGCGGTTGCCAACGCGGAAATCGACATTCCGCGCGACGACCCGGCGGCTGCCCCGAAGGAGGTCGAGCTGCGCATCATCCCGGTGGCGCGCTGACGGGGGACTGGCGCGGCGACAGCGAGCAGGTGGCCGCCGTCACAAGAGTCGCCGAGCCCCGGGATCGACAGCGGCTGCTGGCGTTCTCGTCCGGCTCCCGGCTCAGCTCATTGCACGTCGACCACCGCAGGCGTGCTCAGCTCGATCGAGCCCGTCGACGTCAGGGCGACGCTCTGGAACAGCACCTTGCCGGCCCAGAAGGTCGGGATGAACGGCACAGGGAAGGTGCCAAAGCCACCGGCCGCCACCGCGGGCATGTAGTAGATGAGGCTGGGCACGTAGATGTCGGGGAACATCGTGCCCAACCCGGGGAACGACATCGGCACGGGCGGCGCCACGATCTCGGCGAAGATGAAGTTGAAGAGGAAGGGCGAGGCGATGTCGATGTTGTTGGATCCGGCGGGTGCACCGGACGGCCACACGTTCATCACGTGCTGCTGCGGCTCCAGCACGTAGCGGTTGGTGCGGTCGAGCAGGAAGGCATTGACGTAGCTGGCCGCGCCGAGAATGGGGGAGACCCGCCGGATGCCAGCTTGTGGACCGAACGTCGGCAGGCCGCTGCTGCAGCTGCTACCCATCGGCCCGCACGCGCCGTTCCAGATCGAGCCGCCGAGCGCTGTCGTCAGCAAGCTGGCACCGGTGCCGGTCTCGACCGAGAAGATCAGGTTCGGT
>CAMAUH010000352.1 GCA_945861365.1 Candidatus Kuenenia stuttgartensis | reverse complement strand
CCCGTGCTGATGACGGGCAACTACCGCTTCGAGCTCAAGGTCCGCGACATGAACTCGCTCGGCACGGTCGCCGAGACCGAGCCGATCGCCACCCAGACGAACAACACGGTCCTGACCGCGCAGGCGATCAACCCCGGCCAGCTCGGCGTCGGCAACATCACCAGCAGCACGGGTTCGGACCCGGCGGACCTGTGGGGCCCGCTGACCATCCCGAGCGGCGCTGGCTTGATCACGTTCCAGGTGACCGCAGCCGCCACGGGCACGCCGCTGACCGACTCTTCGATCGAGCTCCTGCAGCTGCTCGATCCGGTCCTCGGCACCCTCAGCGGGCCGACTGCCGTCACCGCCGGCAACACGCTCGAAGCCGCCAACCTGAACCCGCGCGGCTCGTTCAACTTCTCGCTGCCAGGCACCCAGTTCTACCTGCGTGTCCTCAGCCCTGGCACCGGTGTGGGCCAGTCCGGTGACTACAACCTCGAGATCGCGGTGACGGACAACCCGACCTACCTTGGCGGCAACTACGTCACCGTCGCGGCCAACGCGGCCGGTTGCGGCACGGCTGGCGTGCCGACCATCGCGCGTCTGGGCACCAACGAGGTGCCGGTCGTCGGCCAGACGTTCGTGCAGCGCGTCACCAACCTGAATGGCGTCGCGAACCTCGGCCTGATGGTCATCGGCTTCTCGGGCGTGCAAGGCCCGAGCGGCGCGCCGGCCGGCTCGCCCCAGTCGGTGTACAACCCGCAGCCGTTCGACCTGACGATCGTCGGCGCGCCGGGCTGCTCGCTGGTCGTGAACCCGGAGGTCATCGAGATCCTGCTGGGCAACCCGTCCGGCACGGCCGACTACGTGTTGCCGCTCCCGGGCAACCTCGCCCTGATCGGTGCGACGCTGTTCTTCCAGCCGTGCAAGTGGGACACGGTCACGCCGCTGAACGCGCTGGGCATCCAGCCGGGCAACTGGTCGCGCATGATCGTCGGCTCGCGCACGTTCTGATCGTCGCGTGACGACTGCGGCGCGTGGCCTCGCGGCCACAGCGCCTCGCAACCAGCGCCATTGGGCGCTGGTTGCGTTTCCGGTGATGGTGCGCGGCAAGGCTGTGGCCCTTGCCTTGCGGGAAGTTCCGCCAGCCGGCGCGGACACGCAGCTGCCTGGCGGCGCGCCCCTTCCTGCTCGAGCGTGTGGGGCGTTACGCCGCTGATCCACGGGGCGCTCTTGCCCTTGGCCAACGGCACCGCGAGCACGACCGCATTGCGGATCGACGGCGGGTGCAGCGAGACGCCGACGCGACTCCGCGCTCCTCGGCGGACATCCGCCGTGCCACTGGGCGATCCGCGCGATGCCCGTGTGCCCAGCGCGTCTCGGGCTGGCTTGCGGGGTCGTATGGGGGGCGCACCGCAGACGCGAGCGACCAGGAAAATCCGGCGCGAGTCTGCCCCCGGTTGCTCACTCAGTGGGTGTTTCCGTTCTTCCATTCCCAATGCCTGGAGCAATGCCACCCATGATCCCGCACCGCTTCCTTCCCTTCGTCACCGGCACCCTGTGCGTGCCGCTGCTGTCGGCGCAGGCGCCGCAGCACACCGTCGTTCCCGCCAGTGCTGCGACCACTGACGCCATCAGCCATCTGTGGCTGCCCGGTGCCAGCCGCGACGTGCGGCAACAGACGCTGGTCGGCAGCAGCCACCTCGCGGCGCTCGTCGGCCGCACGCTGACCGCGCTCGAATGGCGGCGCAGCAGCGCGAACGAGACCTACCAAGGTGGTGCCGCGCAGTGGACCGTCACGTTGTCGATCGCGGCGCGCCAGCCGTCGCGCAACGACCTCACGTTCGCCAACAACGTCGGCAGCAATGCCGTGCAGGTGTTCGCCGGCAGCGTGACCCTGCCGAACTCGCCACCGTCCGCGGGGCCTGTCGTGCCGTGGTCGGCGAACAACACCGTGCGCGTCGAGTTCACGACGCCGTTCGTCTACACCGGCGGGCCGCTGTGCTTGGACATCACGGGGCTAGCGGTGCCGGGCCAGAACGCCGACTGGTGGATGGCCGACGCCGCGTTCGAGGACCTGTACGGCGACGCGGTCGAACGCGGCGATGGTTGTGGTTCGTATGGTGGGGCGCAGGGGCGCTGGAGCCACGTCTCCACGCGCGATCTGGTGCCCGGGTGCCATGCGCAGTTCCATGCCTACGGGCCGCCCGGTGGCCTTGCGATCGCGGCGTTCGGCAGCCGCAGCCCCGCTCCGATTCCCTTGGCCGCGTTCGGCCTGCCGGCTCCAGGTTGTGCGCTGCATCTCGCGACGCTGGATGCGCTGCTGCCGACGGTGTTCGAGCCGCAGACCCATCCGCTGCTGCAGGCGATGGGCGGTTGCGCCGAGGTGCGGCTGTGGATCCCTGACGATGCCGCGATGTTCGGGGTCACGATGACGACGCAGTGGTTCGATTGGTCGCAGCTGGCGACCAGCAACGCGATCGAGTGGACGGTCGGGGCGTCGCTGCCGACGCTCGACATGGCGGTGATCGAAGGCCATCCGACCGAAGCCACTGGCGTGGGCTCCTGTTTGACGGCGCACGTGCTGCGCTTCGAACACCAATGACCCGGACTCGCACGCATCGGCGCCGCGATGGCTTGCCGGCTGCTCGCCTTGCTGGGCAGCAGGTTGCCGGCGCAGATGCGCGTGTCGGGGGCGTCGGCGAGCGGTGGCATGATCACCGTCGACGTCGCCACTGCCGACACCACGCTGGAGGTCACGGCGCCAGGCCAGGGCACGCGTCGCTGCAGGTGCCGCCCGGCAAGCGGGTCGTGGTGCCGCTGCCGAACCTGCCGCCGGGAAGTCGCGTGTTGAACGAGCCGAAACGCGCGCGGCCGCCGCACCCCTGAGGAGTGCGGCGGCCGCGTCACGAGAGAACCCGGACGTTCTCGAGCGTCAGCTCAGAAGCTGCGCTCACCGACGATGATGCGGGCGTAGTTGCCCGGCTGGATGCCCAGCGCGTTGACGCTGAAGTCCCACTTCGCCATCTGTTCCCAGAGGACGGCGCCGCGCAGCGCGGTGCTTCCCGGGACGTTCAGCTGCAGTTCGACCGCGCCGGTCGGGTCAGCGAACACCAGGCTGATCAGCAGCGTGTCGACGTGCAGCAAGCAGCCCGGCGCACCGAAGGCCGTCAGGTCGAGCGGCGGCACGGGGGCGCCGCCACCGAACAGGCTGAACGACTGCACGAACAGGCCGAAGCCGCTCGGGGTCAGGCCCGTGCACTGGCGCGAGAAGGTCGCACCGGTGACCGGGGTCTCGCTGGGGAACTGGCGGGTCAGGGTCGGCACCGAGCCGACGCCGCAGCCCGTCGCGTTGGCCGCGACGGTGGCGTAGCTGGCGTTGACGTACGGGGCACCGATGACTTCGCCAACCTGCAGTTCGTAGTCACCGCTCTGGCCGAAGGCCGTGCCCGGCGAGATGACCTCGATGTAGTAGGTGGCGGGCGTCAGGAAGAAGCTGATGGTCTGGCGGGCGTGCGCGCTAGCCGTCGTCCAAGGCGCATCGAGCACGTTTCCGCCAGTCGCGGCGTTGGCGATGTTGCCCGCGCTGTCGCGCAGGTTGATCGTCGTGTCGAGCATCGGCGTGCCGGTGGCTCCGCGACGGGTCTGGTAGAACAGCGTGCTCGGCGTGCTGATCACGATCGGGCCGAACCAGTCGCTGGCATCGGCGCCGCTCGAGATCGTCAGGTTGCCGGTGCCGATCTGGCCGGGCGCCAGCGGCGACGCGGTCGCCAGCGAGTTGTTCGGCTCGACTTCCGCCACGGTGCCGCCGACGTCCATGCGCGAGGTGAAGAGCTCGAGCATGTAGTTACCCGACAGCAGTTGGACGGGCATCGTCGTGCTCGTGTGGAACGGAGCCGTGGTGTTCGTCCCGCGGACCGACAGATGGTAGGTGCCGGCCGGCAGCATGCGGGAGGAAGAGGTCCGCGGCGCGAACGTGCTGGGCACGCCGTTCTGCGTGCCAAAGGACGGCAGCTGCGTGGCGCCGACGGGCAGCAGGGCGTTGCCGGCCGCGTCGTACAGTTCGAACTTGTGGCCGTAGACCGAAGGGGCGTCGCCCTCGTTGATCTGGAACCAGAAGCCGTTGGTCGGTGCGGTCAGCACGATCTGGTAGTAGTCGCAGTCGATCTTCTCGATGACGTAGCTGTCGCCGGCGGCAGGTGCCGCGGTGAGGCCCACGACGAGGGTGATCGTCGACGCGGTGTTGCCGGCGATCTGGCGGACGACGCCGACGTTGGCGCCGCTGGTGAAGCGCACCTGGTACTGGCCGAGCGAGTTGGCGCCGGTGGCCGGGCTGTAGGCGCCGGGCACGAGGGCTGCCGTGGTCTTGAACACGGTGGTCGCCGTGACCGTCATGTCGATGTCGAACGTGTCACCGACGGCGTTCGCGACCGGGAAGGCGGCGGTCGTGACGACCGAGCCGAAGCCGGCCGGGCCGGTGTTGGCCGTGATTGCGCGGCTGAGGCCGATGTTTGCACCGCTCGTCATGCGCATGCTGTACGCGCTGCCACCGACGAACAGGCTGGCGAGCGGAAGCGCGCCGACCCAGGTGTTGGTGGCGGTGTTCGGGCCAGTGACGATCTGGAACGTGTCGCCGGGGGCGGCCGCGGCGGGGAACGCCGCCGTCGTCAGCGTGAACACGTTGCTCGCCGTGATGGCGCGGCTGAGGCCGTTGTTGATGCCGCTGGTGAACAGCAGCGAGTTCGAAGACGCCGGGGCCGCGTAGGAGGCCAGCGGCGGGTTGGCGAGCGGCAGCGACGTGACGGCCTGCGTCACGGTCGCGGTGCTGGCCGCGCCGGTCGG
>CAMAUH010000351.1 GCA_945861365.1 Candidatus Kuenenia stuttgartensis | reverse complement strand
TCGACATCAACCTCGTCACCGTCGAGGACCCGGTCGAGTACCAGCTCGAGGGCATCAACCAGGTGCCGGTCAACGTCAAGGCCGGCCTGACCTTCGGCGCCGCGCTGCGCTCGATCCTGCGTCAGGACCCCGACGTCGTGCTGCTCGGTGAGATCCGCGACCAGGAGACGCTCGAGATCGCGGTGAAGGCCGCACTGACGGGCCACCAGGTGCTGAGCACGCTGCACACCAACGACGCGCCGTCGACCATCACCCGCATGGTCGACATGGGCATGGACCCGTTCATGATCGCCAGCTCGACGCTGGTGATCTGCGCGCAGCGCCTCGGCCGCAAGCTCTGCCCCAACTGCAAGAAGCGCGTCGATCTGCCGAAGGACGCGCTGCTGCGCCTGGGCTTCATCGAGGCCGACTTCCAGAACCCGATGGAGCTCTACGAGCCCGTCGGCTGCCCGCGTTGCAACAACGGCTACAAGGGCCGCTTCGCGTTGCTGGAGACGATGCGCATGACCGAGCCCGTGAAGCGCATGGTCGTCGAGCGCGCGCACGTCGCCGACATCAAGAAGCAGGCGCTGGCCGAAGGCATGCTGACGCTGCGCAGATGCGGGCTGCTGAACGCACAGCGCGGCAAGACCAGTCTGCAGGAGATCGAAGCGACGACGATGGCCGACTAGGCCGCGCGCGCTGACAGGGGAATCGCCGGAAGGGAAGCACGCACATGACCACGAAGTTCACGTTCGAAGCGAAGGACGCCGCCGGCAAGGTGGTGAAGGGCTCCGTCGCCGCGGCCAACCAGGCCGAGGCGGTGGCCGACCTGCGGCGCCGCAACCTGACGCCGGTCGACATCACGAAAGCGGGCGGCGGCGGCCTGTTCGCGATGTTCAAGAAGACCAAGGGCAGCAAGAAGGGCATGGCCAGGCGCGCGTCGTGCAAGAAGGGCGAGCTCGAGGTCTTCACGCGCCAGCTGTCGACGATGCTGAGCGCCGGCATCCCGATGCTGGAGGCGCTCGAGATCCTGGCCGAACAAGCCGAGAGCCCGGGCTTCGCGTACTGCCTCGACAAGGTGGTCGGCGACATCCGCTCGGGCTCCGACCTGTCGAAGTCGCTGGAGCAGCACAAGCGCGTCTTCTCGCACATCTACGTCAGCATGATCCGCGCCGGCGAGGTGTCCGGTCAGCTCGACATCATCCTGCAGCGCCTCGCCGAGAACCTCGAAGCCAGCGCGCATCTGAACAGCGAGATCAAGTCGGCGATGACCTACCCGGTCATCTCGCTGGTGCTGGTCATCGGCATCGCGTCGTTCCTGATGATCGGCATCGTGCCGTCGTTCAAGCCGGTGTTCGACTCGCTCGAGGTCGAGCTGCCGGGCCTGACGGTGTTCATCATGAACATCGCCTTCTTCATGAAGGACTACTGGTACCTGATCTTCGGTGGCGCTGGCGCCGCGCTGTTCGGCATCAAGCTGGCGATCAAGACGCCGAAGGGCGACCTGGTGAAGGACCACGTGATGCTGCGGCTGCCGGTGTTCGGCATCCTGTTCAAGAAGGTCGCGCTGTCGCGCTTCTCCCGCACGTTCTCGACGCTGGTGAAGAGCGGCGTACCGATCCTCGGCGCGATGGAGATCGTCTCGGCGACCGCGGGCAATCGTGTGATCTCGGCGATCGTCGACAGAGCGCGCGACAACGTGAAGGGTGGCGACAGCCTGTCCGAGCCGTTCGCGAACAACTCGGTGTTCCCGCCGATGGTCGTCAAGATGATGGCGATCGGCGAACGCTCCGGCGCGCTCGACTCGCTGCTCGAGAAGATCGCCGAGTTCTACGACCAGCAGGTCGAGGCCGAGGTGAAGGGCCTGACGTCGATGATCGAGCCGATCATGATCGCGGTGATGGGCGTCATCGTCGGCGGCATCGTGTTGGCGGTGTTCCTGCCGATCTTCAAGTTGCAGGAGAAGCTGTCGAATCCGGGCTGAGTCGGGACGGACGGGGAACCCTCATGAACGAAACGATGACACGGGCACTGCTGTACGGCGGTGCGGTCCTGATGCTCGGTGGCCTCGGTGCGGCGACGCACTTCGTGCGGTCCGATGCCGACGTGATGACGCTGCTCAGCAGCGTCGACGTGCAGCTGCGCCTCGCCTACGCGATCCCGGCGAACGACAAGCAGGGCAAGGCCCTGTCGTCGCGCGGCGACATGATCGCCGACGCCGAACGCAACCTGCAGCTGGTCGACAAGCAGCAGCCCGGCATGGCGATGTCGGCCGAGTTCCGAGGCTTCGCGCAGATGCTGCGCGGTGACTTCGTCGCGGCGGCCGCGAGCTACGAGCGCGCGCGCGGCTGCAGCGACTGCCAGGACGAGCAGCGCGACGTGTTGGCATTCAACCAGGCGCGCATGCTGGCGCAGGGCGGCCGACCGGAGCAGGCGCTGGCGGTGTTCGCCCAGCACGCCGTGGCACTCGACGCGCGTTACGGCCACCAGCGCCGCATCGAGGAGGCGAACCTGTGCGTGCAGCTCGGCCGCGCGGCCGCTGCCACGCAGCGGCTCGACCTGGTCGTCGCCGATCCGCAGACCTCGCCGTTCCTGCTGCTGCAGGCCGGCCTCGGCTACATGACTGCCGGTGACCGCGCCAAGGCGGAGACCGCGCTGCAGCGCGCCGCCATGGTCGAACCGATCGCCGACTACCACCTCGGGCGCCTGAAGTCCGAACAGGGCCTCGCCGAGGATGCGCTCGTACTGCTGGAACGCGCCGCCGCCGCGCGGCCGGCCGAAGTGCGGCAACTGCTCGCCAAGGAAGCCGCCGCGTGGTCGGTGGTCGCCGCGACGGAGCGGTTCCGCAGCGTGCAGAGGCCGTCCCTGGCGGCGCCGGTTCGCTGAAGCGAAGCCGCTCGCCGCGCGACAGTGCGGCGTCCGCGCTGGGCTTTGTTGCGCGCAGTCGCGCGGCCCGCGAAGTTCCCGTTGGCGGGTCGATTGCACCGCCCCTGCCCCTGGCGGCCATGCCAGCGCGATGACGCGCGGCGCCGTGCGGCCGAGCCCGCACACGTTCGCCACGGATTGAATTACGGGCATCAGGTCGGCTCCCCGACCCCCGATAGGTCCACCGGGTTGTCGAGCGTGCCGCTGCGGCGCGACCGGCCGAGGGGGCGATGGCTCGTATGCGAGCGATTGCCTGGACGGTTGGCGCCGCGAGGAACGGCTCGACGACACGCAGGCTACGCCCGCAGCGACACCCGGTCGCGGAGCGCCGTCGGCAACCGGGCAGGTACCGAGGGCGATCACATCGGTCGTCTTCCCAACAGGGTCAGTCAGGAGACAACATGTCCAAGCGGGAACAAGGCTTCACTCTCATCGAGTTGATGATCGTCGTGGCGATCATTGCGATCATCGCGTCCATCGCGATTCCTAACCTCCTCAGCGCGCGCCTCAACGCCAACGAATCGGCGGGCATCGCGACGCTGAAGAACATTTCTTCGGGCCAGGCGCAGTGCCAGGCCTCCGGCGTCATCGACGTCAACGGCAACGGCCAGGGCGAGTACGGCTTCTTCGGCGAGCTGTCGGGCAAGGTCAACGTGCGCGGCGGCACGCAGCGGATCAGCCCGCCGGTGCTGTCGACCGCGTTCGGCAACATCAACGCGCAGTCGAACGTGTCGCGTTCGGGTTACCTGTTCCGCATGTTCCTGCCGAACGCTACGGCGCAGGGCGTGACCGAGACGGCGACGACCGGTGGTGACCCGAGCAACACGCTCGGCATCGACGCCGGCCAGGCCGAGACGCTGTGGGGCTGCTACGCGTGGCCGCAGGTCGTCGGCAACAGCGGCAAGCGCACGTTCTTCGTGAACCAGTCGGGCGACGTGCTCGCCACCAACGGCGCGGTAGTCGCCTACAGTGGCACGACGCAGGTCCCGACCTTCGGCGTCGCGTTCTCCAACGCGATCACGACCACGTCGCTGGCGATGCAGGTCGCCGCGAACACGCTCGGCAAGGACAGCAACCGCTGGGTCGTCGTGCAGTGATGGATGCTGGCCGGGCCACGCGGGTGGCCCGGCCGGTGAGCAGCGGCTCGGCGCTTCAGGCCCGAGTTTCGCGCTCGCCTGCGTTGCGCGCCCCGCGGGGCGGCGCACGCCTGCATGGTGCGACTGCTTTGCACCTCGCCGACGATCGTTCGTCGTCGACCCGCGGATTTCGCGCCTCGCTGCAACTGCAGGTCGACAACCCGTCGCGGACCGCATGCGTCGATGGCATGGCGGAGACCCTGCTGGAGCTCTCGCCGCGGCCGCGCCAGTCGCCGACTACCCGTTGGTGCGACTCAAGTTGCACTCGATGCAGACCGATACTTCGCGCGGTTGCTGGAACGCGCCGCAGCGGCACGACCGGCCGAGGTGAGGCAGTGGCTCGCCAACGAGTTCACTGCCTGGTCGGTGGTCGCCGCGACGGATGCGGTCTTTGGAACCTGCTGGCTTCGCGCGCAGCGACGCATGTCGCAAGCGCAGCCGGCAACAAAGAAGGGGAGCGAGGGCGGCCACGTCGGTCGCCTTCCACAACAGGGTCAGTCAGGAGACAACATGTCCAAGCGGGAACAAGGCTTCACTCTCATCGAGTTGATGATCGTCGTGGCGATCATCGCGATCATCGCGTCCATCGCGATTCCGAACCTCCTCAGCGCGCGCCTCAATGCCAACGAATCGGCAGCGATCGCGACGTTGAAGAACATCTCGTCCGGCCAGTCGCAGTGCCAGGCCTCGGGCGCCATCGACGTCAACGGCAACGGCCAGGGCGAGTACGGCTTCTTCGGCGAGCTGTCGGGCAAGGTCAACGTGCGCGGCGGCACGCAGCG
>CAMAUH010000350.1 GCA_945861365.1 Candidatus Kuenenia stuttgartensis | reverse complement strand
TGCTGCTGGTGTGGTTGGCGCGGCTCGACGAACGCACGGCGCCTGGTTCGGCGCGGCCGTTCGCGATCGCGTTCGTGCTGGGCTTGTGCGGCTGCACGCGCCTCGACCTGCTGTTGCTCGGGGCGCCGGTGCTGCTGGCCCACCTGCGTCGCGATCGGCCGCTGCAGCAGGCGGCGTTGCTCGGTTTGGCGCTGGCACCGCTGGTCGGCTGGAGCCTGTTCGCCACCTGGTACTACGGTTCGCCCTTCCCGATCACCGCGTTCGCGAAGGCCTTCGCGCCCGGCGTGCCGGCGATGGACCTGCTGGCGCAGGGTTGGCGCTACGTCGTGCACACCGCACGGCACGATGCGGTGACGTTGCTGGTGGTCGGAGGCGGCGCCGTGCTCGGCCTCGCCATGGGCGCGCTGCGCGGCCGCATGCTCGCCGTCGGCGTCGTGCTCGGCTGTGCCTACGTGACGCGGGTCGGCGGCGACTTCATGGCCGGCCGCTTCTTCGTGCCCGCCTTCGCGCTGGCGCTGGCCGTGCTGGCGCGCTGGCTCGCGAAGGCACCGCGCACGCACGCGTGGGCAGTGGCGGGCTTCGCGGCCGGGTTGATGTGGCTGCCGGGCACGCCGCCGTTCCTGCGCGCGGTCGGTGAGGACCTCGTGCCGGCGGCGGTCGAGCACGGCATCCAGGACGAGCGCCGCTTCTACTTCGCGAAGTTCGGCCTGTGCAGCCCGCAGCGCGAGATCCCGCAGCCCGGTCGCTTCACGACGGCGCTGCGGCGCCAGGGCCGCAACGAACGGGTCGTGCTCGGCTCCGGCATGGCGGGCGGCATCCCGTTCGTTGCCGGCGAACTGTTCCACTTCGTCGATCCGTGGCTGTGCGATCCGCTGCTGATGCGGTTGCCGGTGGTGGATCCGCGGCACTGGCGCATCGGCCACTTCACCCGCGGCCTGCCGGACGGCTACGCCGAGTCGATCGCGTTCGACGACAACCGCATCGTGCATCCCGGCCTGCGCCGCTACTACGCGACGCTGCGCACCGTGCTGCGCGCCGACCTCGCGAGCCCTTCGCGCTGGCAGGCCTTGGCGACGCTGCTCAGCGGCGACGAGGATGCGCTGCGCAAGGCGTACGTCGGCGGCGCCTACCGCGCGCCGGATCGGGCCTCTGCGCTGCTGGACGAGCTGCGCGCGCCGCGGCCGGCGGGCGCGTTCTGGTTCGACGATGCGAAGGTGCTGTGCATCCACCGCGGTGGACTGCGCCTGCGCGCGCTGCACAAGGGCACCGCCTCGGCGCTGCACCTGTGGGTGAGTCCGCTGTCGATCTACCGCCTGCGCTTCCTCGACGGCACGCGCGAGGTCGGCACGGCCGAATGCCTGGCGCTGGTCGATCCGGGCTTGCCGCCGGCCGGCGACGCTGGCGACATGCTCGGCTACCTGCGACGCTTCGTCGGCCTGCAGCGGTTCCCGGTGGCGCTGCCAGCGGCAATGCCGGCCTTCGACACCGTGCTGATCGACGCCCAACACGAACCCTGGATGCAGCCGGCCCTCGGCGGCGTCGACATCACCCCTTGAGCCCCGCGCGGGCGACCGACCGATGAACCTGACCCGCCATGTCACCCGTTGCCTCGTCGCCGGCGTCGTCGCACTGCTGCCGATCGGCGGCGCGGTGTTCTCGGTCGTGTGGCTGGAGGACACGGTGGCGTCGGCCTGGAGCGAGAAGGTCGACTGGTACGTGCCCGGGCTCGGCCTCGTGCTGGCGCTGCTGGCCATCTACGCGATCGGCCTGTTCGTGACGACGTTCCTCGGCCGCTGGCTGTTCCGGCGCATCGACCACCTGCTGGAGAGCCTGCCGATGCTGGGCACGTTGTACCAGTCGTTGAAGGAGGTGCTCGGCTACGACACTGCCCGCGGGCGCTTCTTCCAGGGCGTCGTCGGCGTGCCGTCGGACGAGGGCTTTGAGCTCGGCTTCGTCACCGGGGAGGCGACCGGCCCTGACGGCAAGGTGCAGACGCTGGTGTTCGTGCCAAGTTCGCCGAATCCGACCAGCGGACGGCTGCTGCTGATCGAGTCGACGCGCTTGCGCAAGCTCGACCTGCGCACCGCCGATGCGCTGCGCGCGCTGGTGTCGATGGGCAAAGCGCCACTGTGGACTTGAGCTGCAGACTGCATCCGTCAGCTTGTTGCAATCGAACCGGGTGGTGCCGATCCTTCGGCGCTTCCCATGACTTGGTTGACTGACTTCTGGCGCTCGTCGATCGGCGGCAAGGTGACGATGGCCGTCACCGGTTTGCTGCTGTTCGGGTTCACGGTCGCGCACCTTCTGGGCAACCTGCAGTTGCTGAAGGGGCCCGACGCCATCAACGCCTACGCGAAGATGCTGCACGACCTGGGCCCGCTGCTGTGGGTGGCCCGCATCGGCCTGCTGGCGATCTTCGTGCTGCACGTCGTCACGGCGATCCGCCTGTCGCGCGCCAACAAGGCGGCGCGGCCGGTGCCGTACGCGAAGGACGCGACGATGGTCGCGACGTTCGCGTCGCGCTCGATGCTGTTCAGCGGCTTGTCGCTGCTCGCATTCGTCGTCTACCACCTCGCGCACTTCACGTTCGGCGTCACCAACCCCGAGCACTACGCCAAGAAGGCCGCGGCCGCCCAGGGCCACGACGTCTATTCGATGGTCACCGCGAGCTTCCAGGTGCCGGCGATCGCGATCGCCTACGCCGGCTTCCAGATCGTGCTGTTCCTGCACCTGAAGCACGGCATCCAGAGCCTGTGCCACACCCTCGGCCTGCACCATGGCCGCTACACCCCGATGATCAAGACGCTGTCGTTCGTGCTCGCCGCAGGGGTCGCCGGCGGCAACGCGCTGCTCGCGCTGTCGGTGCTGCTCGGCATCGTGAAGGGGGCCGCATGAAACTCGATTCGCGCATTCCCGAAGGGGCGATCCACGAGAAGTGGGAGAACCGCAAGTTCGACCTGAAGCTGGTCAATCCCGCCAACAAGCGCAAGTACAAGGTGCTGGTGGTCGGGTCGGGCCTCGCAGGCTCGTCGGCCGCCGCGTCGCTCGCCGAACTCGGCTACCAGGTCGAGTGCTTCTGCTTCCAGGACAGCCCGCGCCGCGCGCACAGCATCGCCGCGCAGGGCGGCATCAACGCCGCCAAGAACTACCGCAACGACGGCGACTCGGTGCACCGGCTGTTCTACGACACGGTGAAGGGCGGTGACTTCCGCGCCCGCGAGGCGAACGTGCATCGCCTCGCCGAACTGAGCGTCAACATCATCGACCAGGCCGTGGCGCAGGGCGTGCCCTTCGCGCGCGAGTACTCGGGCCTGCTCGACAACCGCAGCTTCGGCGGCGCGCAGGTCTCCCGCACGTTCTACGCGCGCGGCCAGACCGGCCAGCAGCTGCTGCTCGGCGCCTACTCGGCGCTGTCGCGGCAGATCGGGTTGAAGACGGTCAAGATGTTCCCGCGCACCGAGATGCTGGACCTCGTCGTCGTCGACGGGCACGCCAAGGGCATCATCGTGCGCGACCTGGAGACCGGTGAGATCCGTGCGCACGCGGGCGACGCGGTGGTCCTGGCGACCGGCGGCTACGGCACCGTGTTCTACCTGTCGACCAACGCGATGAACTGCAACGTGACGGCGACCTGGCGCTCGCACAAGCGCGGCGCCGGCTTCGCCAACCCGTGCTACACGCAGATCCATCCGACGTGCATCCCGGTCAGTGGCGACCACCAGAGCAAGCTGACGTTGATGTCGGAGTCGCTGCGCAACGACGGTCGCATCTGGGTGCCGACCAAGCCGGGCGACAAGCGGGCCGCGGCAGCCATCCCGGATGCCGAGCGCGACTACTACCTCGAGCGCAAGTATCCGAGCTTCGGCAACCTCGCGCCGCGCGACATCGCGTCGCGCGCGGCGATGACGGTCTGCGACGAAGGGCGCGGCGTCGGCGACACGGGGCTGGGCGTCTATCTCGACTTCCGCGACAGCATCCAGCGCATGGGCAAGGATGCGATCGCGGCGAAGTACGGCAACCTGTTCCACATGTACGCGAAGATCACGGCCGAGGATCCGTACTCGCAGCCGATGCGCATCTTCCCGGCCGTGCACTACACGATGGGCGGGCTGTGGGTCGACTACGACCTGCAGTCGACGATCCCGGGCCTGTTCGTCTGCGGTGAGGCCAACTTCTCCGACCACGGCGCCAACCGCCTCGGCGCCTCGGCGCTGATGCAGGGCCTTGCGGACGGCTACTTCGTGATCCCGTACACGATCGGCGGCTACCTGGCCGGGCAGAAGGCCGGTGCGGTGAAGCCCGACAACGCCGAGTTCGGCAAGGGTGTCGCTGCGGTGCGCGAGATGACGCAGCGCCTGCTCGCGATCAATGGCAAGCGCACCGTCGACGACTTCCACAAGGCGCTCGGCAAGATCATGTGGAGCAAGTGCGGCATGTCCCGTAACGAGAAGGGCCTGCAACAGGCCATCGCCGACATCCAGACGCTGCGCGCGGAGTTCTGGCGCGACGTCAAGGTGCTCGGCGGCGACGCCACGGTCAATCAGTCGCTCGAGAAGGCGGGCCGCGTCGCCGACTTCCTCGAGTTCGGCGAGTTGACCTGCCGTGACGCGCTCGAGCGTCGCGAGTCGTGCGGTGGCCACTTCCGGGAGGAGTGGCAGGACGACGGCGAAGCGCGCCGCGACGACGCGAACTTCTGCCACGCCGCGGTTTGGGAACACAAGGGCGAGGTCAAGCAGGCGGTGCGGCACCAGGAGCCGCTCGTCTTCGACAACGTGCATCTCGCAGTCCGGAGTTACAAGTGATGAAGCTCACCCTGCACATCTGGCGCCAGAGC
>CAMAUH010000349.1 GCA_945861365.1 Candidatus Kuenenia stuttgartensis | reverse complement strand
CCTGCCGTTCGCGGCCAGCGACTACCACTCGGGGCTCGGCACCGCCTACCTGGGCCACACGCAGGATCGCTACTTCGGCAAGCCGCAGGCGACCGACGCCGCGGCCCGCGACGCCGAGTTGCGCGCGGCCGGCGTGCGCTGCTTCGTCGAGTTCCCGCAGGAAGGTGCGCCCCCCGTGCTGCCCGCCACGTGGCATCAGGTTGCCGAGGCGGCCAACACGAACGGGACAACGACGGTGAAACCCCCGCCTCGCATCTACGTGCGCGACGACTAGACTCCGCCGCTCTTCGTCCCCGTCGCCGAGGCTCATGACCGTCCCATCCGATCGCGGCGTCAGCCGCCGTTCGTTCCTCAAGGGTTCGGCCGTCGCTGGCATCGCCACGACCGGCCTCACCGCTGCGGCCAATGCCGCAGCCCCATCCAAACCCGACACCTTCGGCCCCGGCGAGCACGAGATCACGCTGCTCGTCAACGGCAAGGAGCGCAAGGTCAAGGTCGAGACGCGCACGACGCTGCTCGACGCGCTGCGCGACGGTCTCGACCTGACCGGCGCCAAGAAGATCTGCGACCGTGGCAGCTGCGGCGGCTGCACGGTGCTGATGGACGGCGAAGCGATCACCGGCTGCCTGATGCTGGCGATGGACGCGGTCGGCCACTCGCTGCAGACGATCGAGAGCCTCAGCGACGGCGACAAGGTGCACCCGCTGGTGCAGAACTTCGTGCACTGCGACGCGATGCAGTGCGGCTTCTGCACGCCGGGCATGGTGATGAGCTCGCTGGCGTGCCTGCAGAAGCGCGGCAAGCCGACCGAGGCGCAGATGCGCAGCGACCTGTCGGGCAACATCTGCCGCTGCGGCACCTACGGCCGCGTGATGGAAGCGATCGGCAAGACCGCCGGAGGTGGCAAGTGAGCTCGCCCCGCGATCCGGTGGAGATCACCGTCGGTTACCGCGCCCTGGGCAACAACGCCCTGCCCGGCCTGCAGGACCGGCTCGAGAAGCGCACCGTGCAGCCGAAGGAAGGCGATGCGCCGCCGTGGGACGCCAACACGCAGTTCGCCTACGTCGGCACCGACGTCGACCGCGTCGACGGCCTCGCCAAGGCGACCGGCCGCGCCAAGTACTCGTACGACATCACGTTCCCCGGCCTGCTGCAGGCGATGATCCTGCGGTCGCCGGTCGCCAAGGGCAAGCTGACCGGCCTGCTGCTCGACGAAGCGAAGGGCATGCCCGGCATCGCCGCGGTGGTGCCGCTGAAGGAGATCGGCCACCAGGTGCGCTTCGTCGGTGACGCGCTCGCCGCGGTCGCCGGCACCACGCTGCACGCCGTGCGCGACGCGATCGAACGCATCCGCGCCGACATCGCCGCCGAGGAACACAACGTCGACTACATCGTCGCCGACAAGGCGCCGCAGCTCGGCGACGGCGGCCAGATCGACGAGCCGTGGCCGGAGTCGAAGGACAACGAGATCGAGCAGGCGCTCGGCACCGCCGCGGTGCAGCACACCGCGACCTACCGCGTCGAGGTGCAGACGCACAGCTCGCTGGAGACCCACGGCGGCGTCGCCAAGTGGAACGGCAACGACCTCGAGATCTGGCTCAGCACGCAAGCGACGTTCGGCGTGCGCGGCGAACTGGCGCGCGCGCTGCAGGGCAAGGGCCTCGACGTCGGCTCGGTGACGCTGCACGCCGAGTACGTCGGCGGCGGCTTCGGCAGCAAGTTCTCGGCCGGCATCGAAGGCCTCGCGGTGTGCCTGCTGGCGCACGCGGCGAAGGCGCCGGTCAAGCTGATGCTCGACCGCTTCGAAGAGCACACGACGACCGGCAACCGCCCGGGAGCGCTGATGCAGGCGCGCGCCGGCGTCGACAAGGACGGCAAGATCGTCGCCTGGGACTGGCGCAGCTTCGGCCACGGCGGCTTCACCGGCAGCGGCGGCAGCGTCGCGGTGCCGAACTACTACACCGGCGCCGCGAAGGTTCGCCGCGACCACAAGGAGCTGGTGATCGACACCGACCCGCCGCGGCCGATGCGCGCGCCGGGGCATCCGCAGGGGTGGTTTGGCGCCGAACTGTTCCTCGACGAACTCGCCGCGAAGGCCGGCATCGACCCGCTCGAGTTCCGCCTGCGCAACGACGCCGAGGCGATCCGGCTCGACCAGTGGCGCTTCGGTGCCGCCCGCTTCGGCTGGGACAAGGGCCGCGCCCACCAGAACGCGCCGGGCGCCCGCCTGCTGCGCGGCGTCGGCCTGTCGAGCGCGCGCTGGGGCAACCTCGGCAACCAGGGCCGCCCGCCGCACGGCATCACCTGCCGCATCCACCAGGACGGCACCGTCGAGTCGCGCAGCGGTGCGCAGGACATCGGCGTCGGCCTGAAGACGGTGATGGCGATCGTCACCGCCGAAGAACTCGGCATCACGCCAGGGCACGTGAAGGCCACCACCGGCCACACCAGCGACCCGTCGGGCCCGGCGTCCGGCGGCAGCATGGTGACGCCGAGCCTGGCGCCGGCCGTGCGCCACGCGGCGTTCCTGGCGAAGCAGGCGCTGGTCGAGATGGTCGCCAAGCACCTCGGCGTGCCGATGTCCGAAGTGCAGTGCAAGGGCGGCAAGGTCGGCGCTGGCACCGCACAGCTGAGCTGGGCCGACGCCTGCAAGCTGATCGGGCCGAACCCGATCGACGAACGCGGCACGCGCCAGGCCAACTACGACAGCAAGCCGTTCCATCCGACGCAGTGCGGCGCACAGTTCGCCGAGGTCGAGATCGACCGCGCCACCGGCGTCGTGCGCGTGCTGCGCATGTTCGGCATCCAGGACTGCGGCCTCGTCATCGCCAAGAAGCAGGCCGAGAGCCAGGTGCTCGGCGCGATGATCCAAGGCGTCAGCTACGCGATCCACGAGCAGCGCATCATGGACAAGCGCAGCGGCCGCATGCTGAACGGCGACTTCCTGCGCTACAAGGTCACCGGCACGCAGGACCTGCCCGAACTGGCGTGCCACATGCACAGCATCGCCAACGGCCACGACAGCGTCGGCGCCGCCGGCTTGGGCGAACCGCCCTCCGTCGCCTCCGCGGCAGCGATCGCCAACGCGGTGTTCCACGCGCTCGGCACGCCGGTGCGCCACCTCCCCATCACTCCGGACAAGGTGCTCGCCGCCCTGGCCAGCAAGAAGGGATGACCCGATGAAGCCATTCACCTACGTCGTGCCGCGTTCGCTGCAGGAAGCGAGCGAAGCGGGCAAACAACCGGACACCGTGCTGAAGGGTGCCGGCGTCGACCTGATCGATCGCATGAAGGAGCGGCTGCAGACGCCGACGCATGTCGTCAACCTGCTGCCGCTGAAGGACGCGCTCGCCGGCGTCGCGGTCGAGGCCAACGGCGAACTGCGCATCGGTGCGTTGACGACGCTGACGCAGCTCGAGCAGCACACAGCACTCGCGGGCCGCGCGTTCGAGGGCCTGCGCCTCGCGACCGGCATGACAGCGACGCCGCAGGTGCGCAACCGCGCCACGGTCGCCGGCAACATCCTGCAGTTCACGCGCTGCTGGTACGTGCGCAGCGAAGCGCACCGCTGCCTGCACGGCGGCCGCGGTCCGACCTGCCTCGCGATGACCGGCGAGAACCGCTTCCACGCGGTGCTGGGTTGGCAAGACTGCGTGCGCGTGCACCCGAGCAACCTGGCGCCGCCGCTGCTGGCGATGGGTGCCGAGTACACGACGACGCTGGGCGACAAGGTGACGCGGCGCAAGTTCGCCGACCTGTTCCCGGCCGAGCCGCGCGCGCAGAACCCGGAGCACACACTGCTGCCGGGCGAAGTCGTGACGGCGATCCATGTGCCCCCGCAACCCGCCGGCGCGCGCAGCTTCTACTGCGAGAGCCGCGAGAAGCTCAGCTTCGACTGGGCGACGACGGCGTGCGCGGTGCGGCTGGTGATGGACGGCGACACGATCACCGCGGCCGACCTGGTGCTCGGTGCCGTGGCGCCGGTGCCGCTGCCGCGGCCCAACGCGGCCAAGCTGCTGGTCGGCCAGAAGGCCAGCGAACAGCTGTTCCAGAAGGTCGCCGACGCCGCCTTCGCCGGCGCCAACCCGCTGGCCCACAACGCCTACAAGCTCACGGTCGGCAAGGCGATCGTGCGCGATGCTCTGAGCCACGCTACGAGGCAGTCATGAGCGACAAGATCAAGACGCACGCGGACCTGATGCCGCGCAATCTGTGCCCGTCGATGCTGATGAAGCACCTGCTGACGCACTCGATGGGCGAACGGGTCTACGACGATCGCCAGTGGCCCGGCGATGGCTACTACTGGTGCGCGCGGACGTGCACGTGTGTCGGGCCCGACGACAACATCGTGCATCCGAAGGACTGCCAGCCCGGGCGGCAGTGCTACGAGGGGCCGCAGGCCTGAGGGACAGGCGGCGCGCGCGGTGGACGCGGCGCGCGGCGTGACCTGACGCGAACGTCGCTCGCGTGCCTACGCGACGACGGTGGCATGCCACCTGACCGTGGCCCGAGCGGGGATCGACCCGCCACGCTAAACCGAGAGCACACCGGCGCCCGCGCGACGTGACACCCGGCCCCCGCCCCCACGAACCCGCCACCGATCGCGGCGACACCCGGGCGGGCGACCCCCGAACTTCGAACGAACCTGGCCTGCATTCGCGTTGCGGATGGCTAATATCTGCTTAATCAAGTGGCTTCCGAACCCGGCAACCGGACCAAGCGCAAGCAGCCGCAGCAGCGGGCCCTGCCCTTCCGCGAGCACGGCGGCCGGCGCGCCGGCGCAGGCCGCAAGCCGAACGGCCCACAAGCCATGGTCGGCCACGGGCTCCGGCCCG
>CAMAUH010000348.1 GCA_945861365.1 Candidatus Kuenenia stuttgartensis | reverse complement strand
GGCCTGCTCGGTCGCGGCCAGCAGGGCGCCGGAGCGGCGTCGGTGCAGCACCTGGGTCTTCACCAGCCGATCGTCCGCGATCGCTTGGAACACTTCGCCGTCGCGGCGCCATAGCTGACCCGTGGTGCCGACCAGCAGGCGTCCCTGGTCGTCCTCGGCGATCGTGTGGATGCCCACGACGCGAACTTCCGGATGCGGCGTGAAGCGCCCGGCGTGGTAGCTGGTCAGCACCCCGTCCTCGCTGCCGATCCAGATCGTGCCGTCGCGCGCTTCGTGCAGGCAGTTGATGCGGGTGGTGCGCAGACCGGGTGACGACCGAGGGTCGAACACGCGGATGTGCTCGCCATCGAAGCGGCACAGGCCGCCCAGCGTCGCCAACCACAGGTGGCCGTCGCGCGCCAGCAGCAGCGCGTTCACGGTGTTCTGCGGCAGGCCGTTGCCACTGTGCCAATGCCGGGTGACGAAGGTCACGTCATTGGCGGGCTGCTGCAGCAAGCCCGTCTGGGCGGTCGCGAACGGCGCGGACAAAAGCGTGGCCGCCAACCACGCGTGAAGCGGGCCGACCTTGGACCTGGGCATGGGGGGACTTCTAGCTGCGCGTCGCGGTCGGGCAATGCGCATGTGGGCCGCCATCGCCGCAAACTGCGACGGAGTGGGCAGCTGTGCTGGTGCGCCCCATCAGCGGACGCTGAACAGCAGGCCGTAGCAGCCGCCGACCGCCAGCGTCACCAGCGATGCCAGGCTGAGCAGGGTCGGCATCCATGGCGATGGCAGCTGGCCGGGGCGGCCGTACTCCGCCAGCAAGGCGGCCCACAACGCCAGCGCGGTAGCGATCGGCAGCGAGAACAGCCACAGGAACGGGTAGTTGCGCTCTTGCGCATCGAGCACGGCGGTTGCCGCGGCGAGCAGGGTGGCGAGCAGTGCCAATGCCAGTGCCGCGGCGTTCGCCAGGCGGCGTTGCGACGGGGCGCGCCAGGGTGGCGCATCGCGCGGTGTCGGTGGCGGTGTCGGCTGCAGGGCTCGGAACAGTTGCCGTGCCAGCTTGCCCGAGAAGAGCAGCAGGCCGACCGCTGCCACCGCGCTGAGGATCCACATGCGGCAGCAAGGCTACCGCGGCGCGCCATTGCGGCCGTTCGCCGATGGGCGCATCGCTCGCGTTCCGTCGCCCCCCGTTGCTCGAACTCGGCGGGCACGGGTAGCTTGTGCGGCCTGCCACACCACACGGCCTGGCTCCCGCCAGGTCGACATCGAGTCCGCCCCGACTCCCAATCGATCGAGAGGTCCGCGTGCGCGTTCCATCCGTCCGCCTTTCCTTGCTCTCTGCCGTCGCCTGTGCCGCGGCACCATCCTTGACCGCCCAATGGGCGACGTTCCAGAACCAGACGGCGACGCGACTCGTCGCCAACGCCGCCGTCGGGTCGGCTGACACCCAGGAGAAGGACTACGCCTGGGCGGACTTCGACCAGGACGGCGACACCGACCTCGTCTGCGTGCGCAAGCAGCCGTTCACCACGCCGGGCAAGTTCCCGAACGTGCTGTTCATGAACGAGAACGGCGTGCTCACCGACCGCACGGCGACGCTGGGCAGCGCGTCGCTGGTGGCGGGCAGCCAGGGCCTGCTGGACTCGACGAACGACCGCGACGTCGTCGCCGCGGACGTCAACGGCGACGGTTGGGTCGACCTGGTCACCGCGACCACGCTGATGATCACCGACCCGCAGTACATCCGCGTGCCGCGCGTCTACATCAACCGCGGCAACAACCTCGTCGGCGTGTGGCAGGGCTTCCTGTTCGACGATGTGCTGCGCATCGACGACACGCCGTGGGCCGGTGGCCAGCGCTTCTGCTCGGTCGCGGCCGGTGACATCGACGGCGACGGCGACCTCGACCTGTACTTCGGCGACTATCAGCAGGGCGATGGTTTCCAGACCCGCCCGGTCGACCTCAACGACCGCCTGATGCTGAACAACGGCACTGGCTACTTCACCGACGTGTCGGCCGCGCGCATGAGCGCGGTGATGCTCGAGTCGTCGTTCGGCATGAAGGTCGCGATGGTCGACATGAACATGGATGGCAGGGTCGACATCCTGAAGGACGACGCGCTGAACGCGCCGCAGGCGGTGTCGATCAGCTACAACGACGGGCCGGCGCCGGGCTTCTTCAACAACTACCAGATCGCCTACGGCAACGCGCCGTACCACTTCGACGTCAACGATCTGAACAACGACAACCTGCCCGACCTGATCGTCAGTGACGACGGCCAGGACCGTTACCAGCTGCACACGGGCGTGGTCGGCGGCCTGGCGACGTTCTCGCCGACGATCAACTTCACCTACACGGGTGGCGGCGCGGACGACGGCTTCGGCGGCAACAACTTCATCGCCGACCTCAACAACGACGGTTGGAAGGACGTCATCATCGCCGATGCCGACGTCGACATCGCCGGCTGCGGTCGCCGCTGCCACATCTTCCAGAACCTCGGCAATGCGCCGAACGTGACGCTGCGCGAAGAGCAGATCGGCACGGCGGTCTGCGGCATCCCGACCACGTCGCTCGCTGGCACGTTCGACGTCGCGGTGTTCGACATCAACGGCGATGGCTGGAAGGACATGGTCATCGGCCGCTGCACCGGCACCGACGTCTGGATCAACCAGCCGCCGACCGGCATCACGTTCAGCTACGTCGGTGGTTTGCCGACGATGCTGGCGCCGGGCTCGCTGCGCTCGATCACCGTGCAGGCGACCGGCATCGGCGCCACGGTGCCGCAGGCCGGCAGCGGGCGGTTGTTCACGTCGATCAACGGCGGCGCGTTCACGCAGGTGACGATGACCGACAGCGGCCCGGGCCTGTTCACCGCCGCGCTGCCGGCGATGCCGGCCTGCGGTGGTCGCCTGCGCTTCTACGTGACGGTGCGCGACCAGAATGCCGTGGTCTTCAGCAATCCGGCGACGGCGCCCACGGTCAGCAATGAAGTGGCCTCGGCGGTCGGCCTGACGACCCTCTTCACCGACAACTTCGAAGGCTCGCCGACCGGCTGGACCGTCACCAACGATGCGTCGCTGACCGGCGGCGCGTGGGCGGTGGCGGTGCCGAACGCGACCAACGTCGGTGTCGAGTTCGCTGCCCCGCCCGAGGACGGCGAATCGAGCACGGCCGCGACGCGCTGCTACGTGACGCAGAACGGCGTCGTCAGCGGCACTGCGGGCGCCGCGGACGTCGACGGGGGCCCCACGGACCTGATCTCGCCGGTGCTCAACTACGCGGGCACCGATGGCTACGTCTCCTACAAGCGCTGGTTCTTCCGCAGCAACACGACCGGCAACGACAACCTGACGGTGTCGGTGACCGCCGATGGCGTGAACTGGGTGACGGTCGAGACGGTGACCGGCCCCGGGGACAACCAGTGGATCGCGCGCTCGTTCCGCGTCGGCGACTTCGTGGCGCCGAGTGCGACGGTGCGGGTCCGCTTCCGTGTCTCGGACAACCCGAACAACTCGACGACCGAAGCGGCGATCGACGTGTTCAAGGCGGAGTCCTTCGCTTGCACGCTGTGCCAGCAGACCATCCCGCTGGCCACCAATGGCACGGCCGTGATGACGATGTGCGGCGGCGACCTGTCGCCCGGCACGTCGACCAACCTGTCGGTCACCGGCATGCCGGCGTTCACCAACGGCCTGTTGGTGTTCGACGTGTTCCTGGTCCCGACGCCGTGGCAGGGCGGCACGCTGATGTCGCCGGCGCCGATCGTGCTCGGTCCGGTGTTCGCCGATGGCAGTGGCGCGTTCGGTTCGCCGTTGCCGGTCGGCGGCCTGCTGCCGCCGGGCTGGGCGCTCTACACGCAGACCGTCTATGTCGCCCCGGCACTGCCGTTCCAGGTCGGCCAGACCAACGTCGTGCGCGTGCAGTGGTGAGCATGCGGCGATGACGGATTCGGCCGGCATGCGGCCGAACGTCGACGACGGCCCGGGTTCGCACACTGGTGCGTGACCCGGGCCGTCTTTGTTTTGCTAGACTGCGCGACCCTGCGCCAGTTGCCCACCGGCGCCAGCGAACTCCACCCATGCGCTCCTTCGATCTGTCCGCCACGTTGTTCCTGCTCGCCGCGGGCCTCTCTGCCCAGACCCCGCAACCGAAGATGGGGGCTCCGCTCGCGGGCCTCACGCCGGCGCAGTTGACCGGCTTCCAGAACGGTCGCGCCAGCTTCACGCAGGTGATCGGCGTCGCGCAGGGGTTGGGTCCGATCTTCAACCAGACGAGCTGCGCCAGCTGCCACAACAACCCGGTCGGCGGCCCCGGCAGCATCAAGGTGTTCCGGTTCGGCTTCGATGACGGCAAGGGCAACTTCGATCCGCTGGACGCGCTCGGCGGCTCGCTGCTGCAGGGGCAGACGATCAACATCGCCTGTTCCGAGGTGATCCCGGCCCAGGCGAACGTCACCGCGCAGCGAGTCACGCCGTCGGCGCTCGGCCTCGGCCTGATCGAGGCCATCGCCGACGCGGACATCGCGATCCGCGCGACGAATCCGCCGGCGCCCGGCATCACCGGCCGCGCGCGCATGGTGCAGCCGCTCGAGAGTCCGACCGGCCCGGCGCGCGTCGGCCGCATGGGTTGGAAGGCGCAGGTCGCGACCGTGCTGACGTTCTCCGGGGATGCCGCGCAGAACGAGCTCGGCCTCACCAACCGCCTGGCGCCCGACGAGAGCGCGCCGAACGGCAATGCCGCGTTGCTGGCGCTGTACGACACGGTCGCCGATCCCGAGGACGGCCCGAACGCGCAGGGTCTGCACTTCATCGACCGCATCACCGACTTCCAGCGCTACCTCGCAGCACCGCCGCAGACGCCGCGCACGGGC
>CAMAUH010000347.1 GCA_945861365.1 Candidatus Kuenenia stuttgartensis | reverse complement strand
GGCCTTTGGCCACGACCTCGCTGCGGCGTTGGCGACGGCGAAGGCTGCCGGCAAGCGCGTGTTCGTCGACTTCGAGACCACGTGGTGCGGGCCGTGCAAGCAGATGGACAGCCTGGTCTACACCGCGGCGGCGGTGGTGGCGGCGGCCGAGGGGCTGCCCTGCGTGAAGCTCGATGGCGACGAGCAGCGCGAGCTGGTCAAGAAGTACGCCGTCTCCGGCTACCCGACGATGCTGCTGCTCGATGGTGACGGCCGGGAAGTGAAGCGCGCGGTCGGCTACCGCTCGGTCGCGGCGATGGTCGAGTTCCTGCGCTGACAGGGGCCCCCGGTACCGACTCCGTAATCTCGGACGGGGCGGGGGCGCGCCCGGCGGCGATCGCCGCCAAGATGCCGGGCCCGGCTGCCGCCCGCCCCACGGCGGTCGCCTCCTCGTCTCCTGAGCCAAACCATGCAATCCACCCTTTCGTTCGCGTTCGTCGCGTCGCTTTGCTGTGCGCTCTCCGCCCAGCAGTCGATCGTCATCCCCAATGGCTATGCCGCGGTCGAGGGCAGCTCCTCGAACGCGTTCCCGTGGGGACGCACCGGCATCGGCTTGCGCCACCAGTCCATCTACGACAGCTCGCACTTCACCAGCCAAGGCGTCGTCGGCCCGGTGCAGATCACCGCACTGAAGTGGCGACCGAACACGAACGTCGCGCTGGTGCCGTCGAGCTACACGGTCGGCTGCACGGTGCAGTTGTCGACGTGCCCGGTCGACCAGGCCGCGGCCAGCGGCGTCTTCGCCAGCAATCGTGGGGTCGACGTCACCACGGTCTTCAGCGGGCCGGTGTCGTGGGGTGCACAAGCTGCGCAGGCCGGACCGACGCCGTTCGGCATCGTGATCCAGCTGCAGACGCCGTTCCTCTACGACCCTGCGCAGGGGGATCTGAACATCGAGTGCGATCTGCCGATCCAGGCGTTCACGGGTAGCGGCCCGCAGTTGGATGTGGAGTCCGGTGCGGCCACCGCGCTCGCCAGCCGCGTCTACTTGAGCGCTGGCTATCCGGTCGGCACTGGCACGGTGAACACCAACCACGCGGTCGTGGTCGAGGTCACCTTCCTGCCTTCCGGTGGCTACGCCTCGGCGAGTCCGTACGGCGTCGGCTGCATCAACCAGCCCGACGTGTCGTCGTACGAGGTGTTCGGCACCGCGAGCGCGTTCGATCTCACCAACACGTCGTTCAGCCTCTTGCGCACCGGCACCGGCTACCTGGCGATTCCGGGCCTCGTTTCGTTCGTGGCGCCGAGCGCCAGCGCGACGTCACTGGCTTTGACGGATGACTCCGAGGCGACGGTGACGTTGTCGGCGCCGTTGGCGGTCGGTGCAAGTGGAACGACCACGCAGCTGACCGTCTGCTCGAACGGCTTCATCTCGTCCGGGCCCGGCAACGGCACGGGCTACACCCCGACCGCCGCGACGTTCCTGAACGGTGCCGCCGCCTGGTGGAGCCTGGCGCTGCACGACTTCAACCCCGCGGCGGCCGGCAGCGGGACCGTCAAGTTCGAAGAGGTCGGGGGCATCGCCTACGTCACGTGGCAGGGTGTCTACGACTACAACGGCACGACCGCGGCGAACGCCAACACGATGCAGGCGCAGTTCGATCTCGCCAGCGGCACCGTGCACTACGTCTACCAGACGATGAGCACGCTCGGGAACGGCTTCCTGGTCGGCTACTCGGACGCCGGCCTGTCGTCGGATCCGGGCAGCATGGACATCTCTGCGGCGTTGCCGAGCACGTACGTCGCGAGCGTGTTCGCCATCGCGCCGCTGACGCACGCGGCAGGCGCCCGCCCGGTGCTCGGCACCACGATCGCGCTGAACACCTCGAACGTGCCGCCGAGTGCGGTGCTCGGCCTCACGCTGCTCGGCACCACCGAGTTCACGACCGGCGTCGACCTGACGTTCCTCGGCATGCCCGGCTGCCGCGCCTACACGTCGCTGGATGCCAGCGTCGCGTTCGCGCCGGCCAGTGGGGCGGGCAGCCAGGCGCTGCCGATCCCGATCAACCCGGCGCTGGCGGGAGTCATCGTGTTGTCGCAGGGTGCGGCCTTCGCGCCCGGCATCAACACGTTCGGCTTCGTCACGTCGAACGGTCTGCGGCTGACGCTCGACGTGCAGTGAACGCCTTCGCTGTAGAGCGCCGCGCGGTCGCCTCGTAGCGTGGCCGCGTGGGCGACGCGGACCTCTCGATCGACATGCGCCATGCCGGCGCCCTGTGCTACGCGATGCAGCAGTGTGCCGTGCGCTGGTTGCACGCGCTCACCATCAGGAACGCGAGCGCCGAGCCGCTGCGCGATGCGCGGCTCGAGGTCACGCTCGGCGGCGGCTTCGCGCCGCCGTGGTCGCTGCGGCTGCAGGAAGTGCCCGCGCACGGCGAACTGCCGCTGGCCGTGCCCGACCTGCTGCTCGCCGCGGACGCGTTCGCCAACGCGATCGAACGGCAGCGCGTCGATTTCACCGCGACGCTGCTCGCCAACGACGGCGCGGTGCTGGCGACGACGACCGCGCCGATCGACGTGCTCGCCTACAACGAGTGGCCGGGCTTGGGCGAACTGCCGGCACTGCTGGCCGCGTTCGTGCTGCCGAACCATCCGGCGCTGACGCCGCTGCTGCAGGACGTCGCGGCGCGGCTGCAGGCGGCGACCGGGCGGGCCTCGCTCGATGGCTACCAGAGCCGCGATGCCGCGCGCGTGCGCGCGATGGTCGCGGCGGTGCACGAAGCGATCACCGCGTCGGGCATCACCTACGTCACCGCTCCGCCGAGCTTCGAGAAGCGCGGGCAGAAGGTGCGCACGCCGGAGCAGGTGCTGCACGAACGGCTCGGCACGTGCCTCGATCTGGCGCTGCTGTATGCGGCGGTGCTCGAGCACCTCGGCTTGCACGCGCTGGTCGTCCTGACCGAAGGGCACGCCACCGTCGGCTGCTGGCTCGGCGACGGCAGCACCCCGCAGGTCGAAGTCGGTCCCGCCGTCGAACTGCGCAAGCGCATCGAGCTCGGGGCGCTGCTGGTGCTCGAGACCACGCTCGCGTGTGCCGGCAACGCGCAGCCGTTCGCCGCCGCGGTCGCCAGTGCCACGCAGAAGCTGGCTGGCGGGTTCGCGCTGGCGATCGACGTCGCCGCGGCGCGCACGATCGGCATCCGGCCGCTGCCGGTCCGCACGCAGGCGTTCGCGGCCGGCGGTGCCGGGCTCGCGACAGCCCCGGTGCCGACCGCTGCGGAGCCTCTGCCCGACGACGGCGACGCAGTGCCGTCCGAGGCACCGGCGCCAAAGCGCCCGTCGCCGCCGAAGGACCGCCTCGAGCACTGGAAGCAGAAGCTGCTCGACCTGTCGATGTTCAACCGGCTGCTGAACTTCGCCGACACCAAGAAGACCGTACGGCTGTGTGCGCACGACCTCGAAGCGCTCGACGATCGGCTGCAGCAGGGCGGTCGCGTGCGCGTGCTCGGGCGCCCCGACCTCGGCCAGCGCGGCGAGCAGCCGCGGGACCTCGCGCTGGCGAGCGAACGCGCCGGCGTCGACGTCGCCGCTGAACACCTGGCCAGCGAGCTGAAGGCCGGCCGGTTGCGCGCCGACCTCGATGCCGAAGAACTCGACGAACGCCTCGTCGAGATCTTCCGCCACGCGCGCAGCTCGCTCGAAGAGAGCGGCGCCAACACGCTGTACCTCGCGATCGGCTTCCTGCAGTACTTCGAGACGCCGGAGGCGAAGAAGCCGCGCCAGGCGCCGTTGCTGTTGTTGCCGCTGGTCGTCGAACGCACGTCGGTGACGGAGGGCGTGCGGTTGTCGCTCGACGACGCGGAGCCACGGTTGAACCAGACGCTGCTGCAGTTCCTGCAGCGCGACTTCGGCCTGCACGTGGATCTCGGCGACGCCCCGCCCGAGGACGAAGCCGGCGTCGATGTCGCGGCGGTGCTGGATGCGTTCCGGCGCGCGGCGCTCGCGATGCCGCGCTGGGAAGTGCTGCCGACGGCGGCGATCGGCTTCTTCTCGTTCACGAAGTACCTGATGTGGCTCGACCTCGCCGACCGCGACGGGCTGCTGCAGAGCCCGGTGTTGCGCCATCTGGTCGAGCAGCCGGGCGCGAGCTACGCGCAGGACGCGCCGGAGATCGCGCGCGACGAACTCGACGACGTCGATCCCGCGGAGCTGTTCCTGCCGAAGGATGCCGACAGCTCGCAACAGGCGGCGGTGCTGGCAGCGGCGGGCGGCCGTTCGTTCGTGCTCGAAGGACCGCCCGGCACCGGCAAGTCGCAGACGATCACCAACCTGATCGCGCAGTGCCTCGCGCAGGGCCAGCGCGTGCTGTTCGTCGCCGAGAAGCGCGCCGCGCTCGAGGTCGTGCAGAAGCGGTTGGCGGAAGTCGGGCTCGGTGCGTTCTGCCTCGAACTGCATTCGCAGAAGAGCGGCGCCAAGTCGGTGCTCGAGCAGCTGCGCCGCGCGCTCGACAGCGGGCAGCGGCGTGAACCGGCGGCGTGGCAGCAGTGTGCGCAGCAGCTGCAGCAGGCGCGCGGGCGCTTGAACGAACTGGTGCGGGCGCTGCACCGGCGGCGCGAGCACGGCGCGTCGGTGTTCGCGGTGATGGCGGAACTCGTCGCGCTGCGTGATGCGGCGGTGGTGGTGCTGCCGGAGCTGCGCGTGCGCGATGCGGCACCTGTCGCGGCGGCGCAGGCGGCAGTGGTGACGTTGGCCGCCGCTGCAGCGCCGCTCGGCGTGCCGTCGCGCGCGCCCTGGTGGGGCGTGCAGCGCAGCGACTGGACGCCAGCGCTCGACCGCCAGGTGCTGCCTGCGGCGGAACGGCTCGCGACGGCGG
>CAMAUH010000346.1 GCA_945861365.1 Candidatus Kuenenia stuttgartensis | reverse complement strand
AGGATCCCGCGGCGGATCTCGGCGAGCTCGAGCGGTTGTGTCGGCAGGCGCTGGCGTGGCAGGAACAGCATGCACTCGACCGCAGCCAGCAGGTGTTGCTGCTGGCGCGGACGCTGCTGCGCGCCGGCAAGGTCGAGGAGGGCAAGGCGCTCGCCGCCACCTACCTGGGCGCGCCTGGCGCCGATGCGAAACCGCAGGTGCTGGCAGCATTGAAGAGCCTCGCCGGCAGCTGATGGGCTCGGCGTTGCGCGTGCCCGCGCGGCTCGTTACGTTCGCTCGTCCGTGCGGCTTGGTCGGTCACACGGATTTCCGGTCACTCCGCGATGTACGCGGAGGCAGTGTGCCTGCGGTTGCCACCGCAGGCGTGGCTCGTCCCTGAGGGGTGTCTCGTGCGCAAGTCGAGCGACATGGCGTCGTTGTTGGGCTCGCGTGGGCGTTCGCGTCCACGCGGCGGTTTCGTGCAGGGTCTGCGTTCCGTGGTCAATTCGTGGCTCGGTCGTTCCCGCTCGCGGGAACGTTCGCGCGGGTTCGAACTGTCCGGTTGGCTCGTCGCTGGCAGCTTGCTCGCCGCGTTCGCCGGCGGCTTCCTGGTGCGCGATCGCGTCGGGGACTTCAAGAACCCGGCCGGCCTCGACGCCAAGCCTTCGAATGGCGCGGTCGGCTCGACGCCGGCGTTCCAGCTCGAGTTGGAGACTCGCCCGATCCACAACCAGTGCTTCGTCGTCGCTGCGTATGACGGCCTGGCCGAAGCCGATGGCAAGGCGCAGGCGAAGGCGCTGGCCGAGTACCTGCGCGGCAAGAAGCTGCTGAAGGCCCGGCCCTTCCCGCTGAAGACGGCGAAGGGCACGGTGTGGCTGGTGTGCGTCTATTACGACGGCGACACCGAGCTGCTGGATACGCGCAACCAGCTGCGTGGCCTGCCGGAGGACGTGCCGGACGGCGTTTTCGTCGCGCTTCGTGCGAGCAGTGAGAAAGACCTGTGGCCAAGGACATGGGTCGTTCGCTAGACTGTTCGGCCCTTTTCGTCCGCCAATCGTCATGTCGATCCACAGCAGTCTGAAGAGCTCCAAGTCCAGCGGCGGCCAGCGCAACGTCTGGACCCGTGTCGAACGCCTCCTGACCCTGCAGAAGGCCGGTCGTTGGAAGGAAGGTCAGCGCGTCGAGGGCCTCCCGAAGGTCCGCACGTCGTTCAAGGCCAAGGCCAAGAAGAAGGCCGACGCTCCCGCAGGGGACGCGAAGGCTGCTGCGCCGGCCGCTAAGGCTGCTGCGCCTGCGGCCAAGGCCGCGCCGGCTAAGAAGTAGTCGGTCGGCGCTGCCGCTCCGCCCGTGGCTCCGTCCTCGAACAAGGCCTCTGGTCTCGCGGACCGCGTGCGCGGCATCGAGCCGAGTGGCATCCGTCGCATCTTCGAGTTGATGGCGACGATGCAGGACCCGATCAACCTGTCGATCGGCCAGCCGCACTACGATCCCCCGGAGCTGCTCGTCGAAGCCGCGTGCCGCGCGATCCGCGCCGGCAAGAACCGCTACACGGTCACGCAGGGGCTGCCCGAGTTCAACCAGCGCGTGCTGGACGAGATCGCCGCGCGCCACGGGGCTCGACCGCAGAGCTGCTTGCTGACGGCAGGCGTGTCGGGAGCGCTCGTGCTGAGCTTCCTGTGCCTGCTCGACCCGGGCGACGAGATCCTGCTGCCCGACCCCGGCTTCGTGATGTATCGGCACCTCGCGACGTTGTGCGGCGCGACCGTGCGCTACTACGACGTGTACCCACGGTCGCCGCGCGGCCGCTTCGGTGTCGACCTCGCGGAAGTCGAGGCGCTGTGCTCGCCGCGCACGAAGATCGTGTTCGTCAACTCGCCGAGCAACCCGACGGGCGGCGTGCTGACCCGCGCGGAGATCCAGGGGCTGTGCCGCATCGCCGAGCGCTGCGGCGCCTACCTGGTCAGCGACGAGATCTACGACCTGTTCTGCTACGTCGACGACTACAGCTCGCCAGTCACCTACTACGACCGCACGCTGTTGCTCGGCGGCTTCAGCAAGACCTACGGCATCCCCGGTTGGCGCATGGGCTACGCGGCTGGGCCAGCGGCGGTGCTCGACGCGATGAAGACGCTGCAGCAGTTCTCGTTCGTGTGCGCGCCAGCACCGTTCCAGTACGCGTTGCTGGAAGCGATGCCGGCCATCGACCTGGCGCCCTACCGCGAGCAGTACCGGCACAAGCGCGACATGATCGTGCGCGAGCTGCATCCGGCCTACGAGTTGAGTCCGCCGGAGGGCGCGTTCTACGCGTTCCCGCGCGTGCCGGCCGGCTTCGATGGCGAAGCGTTCCTGCAGGCCGCGCTCGAACAGAAGCTGCTGGTCGTACCGGGCAAGTCGTTCTCGACGCGCGACACGCACTTCCGCCTGTCGTACGCGGCTGACGACGCGGTGCTGCAGCAAGGCCTCGCGGTGCTGAACGGCCTCGCGAGCCGGGCTGGTTGAGGCTCACGATGGACTTCAAGCAAGCGCTGTCGAAGCTGCAGACGAAGCCTTCTGGCGATGCTCCCGCCGCCGGCGGGCCCGCGCGCGCGCCGCTGATCGAGATCTTCCACTCGATCCAGGGCGAAGGTCGCTTCGTCGGCGTACCGATGACGTTCCTGCGGGTCGCGACCTGCCCGTTGCGCTGCCTCTACTGCGACACGCCCAACAGCTACGTGGCGCCGAGCCGCGTGCCGGTGCGCCTCGGTCCGCGCGAACTGCACGAGCCGAATCCCGTCGCCGCCGACCGCGCCGCGGAACTGGTGCGGCAGTGTGCGGTCGGCAACGCGGCCGGCAGCAAGGTGCTGCGCGTCAGCGTCACCGGCGGCGAACCGCTGGTGTTCCCCGCGTTCGTGCGCGAGTTCGGTCGCGCGGTGCGCGACAAGGGCATCCGTGTGCACCTGGAGACCGCAGCCATCGATCCCGAGGCACTGGCCTCCTGCATCGACCAGGTCGACCATCTCAGCGCCGACTACAAGCTGCCGGAGACGCTCGGTGCGCCCGCGAAGCCGGAACTCGCCCTCTTGCCCGGCAAGAGCTACGGCCCGCTGCATCGCCGTTGCGTCGAGATCGCGTGCAAGCGCGGCGCCTCGGTCGACGTGAAGATCGTGCTGACCGATCGCGTCACCGACGTCAGCCTCGAGCAGGCGTTGGCTGAACTCGCGCCCGTACGCGAGAAGATCCTGCTGGTGCTGCAGCCGGTGACACCGTTCGGAGCGGTGCCGCGGCCGCTCGGGCGCGCCGAACTCGAGCGGTTCACGCAGTTGGCGCTGCGTCTGCAGTTCGATGTGCGCGTGCTGCCGCAGGTGCACAAGGCGATGCAGATTCCCTGAGCCGCGGCCCACAACCGCGGCGCCGGCCTGTTACCGACCTGGGCCGGCGGGCTACGTTGCGCGGCATGCGCGCCATCGCGTGGTTCTGTTGGCTGCTGTGCTCGCTCGGCGGTCTGGCGCCAGCGTTCGCCCAGGCGCCGGTGCAATGCCGCAACTGCCGCGACCAAGGCACCGTGCCGTGCGGCAAGCACGGCAAGCTGCTGGCGCAGGAGCTGCCGGAGAAGGGCGTGATCGCTTGCAGCGTCGCCGCCGAGTGCAAGGTCTGTAGCGGTGCGATCCTGATCGACTGCAAGCAGTGCAGCAAGCCGAGCGGCGAAAGCGACGCGCTGGCGCGCCAGCAGCTGGTGCGCGATTGGCTGGTGCAGCGCCGCAAGACCATCGATGCACTGACCGCACGCGAACCGTACTTCCATCTGCAGACCACGCACTACGACCTCGCCTTCAACCTGAAGGCCGCGACCATCGGCAAGGAGAAGGTCGAGCCGCATCCGCGCATGCACATCTACGGCGAACGACTCGAAGCCCTGCGCGCGCTGTTCGTGCAGACGTTCGAGCTGACCGATGCCGACGTGCCCGACCGCATGCTGGTGTGCATGAGCGAGGAAGCGAAGGACCACGGCGTGCTCGGCCCGCGGCTGACCGGCATGGGCACCGCCAACTCGGTCGGCTTGAAGTTGATGGGGCCGGAGTTCGTCTACAGCATGTGGCCCGAGCGGCGCACGCTGCCCGACGACGAGGCCGTGCATCGCAACATCGTGCACAACGTCACGCACCTGCTGCTGAGCCAGATGCGGCCGATGCTGTTCCTCGGCAACAAGAAGCACGGCTGGCTCGACGAGGGCATCCCGCACTGGTTCGAGGACAAGATCGTCGGCCGCTGCCTGAACTTCTGCTTCGAGGAGATCCTGCTGCAGCCGGGCATGAACTTCCACGGCGGCAAATGGCGGCCGGCGGTGCGCAAGCTCGTCGACGAAGGCAAGGCGCTGTCGTTCGCGGCGCTGTCGCAGCGCAACACCGACGAGCTGACGTTCGTCGAACACGCGTTCGCGTTCGCCTACGTCGATTTCCTGTTGGCGACCCAGGGCGGCGCCAAGTTCCGTGACTTCCTGCGGGCGATCAAACGCGAACAGCCGACGCGCGATGCGTTGCCGGCGGCCTTCGGTTTCACCCCGCTGTCGATCGATGCAGCATTCGTGCAATGGGTGAAAGCCACGTATTCGCCGTTGGCCAAGTAGCACTGGCCGTTCTCGCTTCGCTGTCGCTGCTGCCGGCGCAGGGGCCGGTGTATCGCGAGCGCTGGAGCTATCTGCATCTCGAACACCGGCGCGACGAGCTGCGGCAGGAACTGCTGCAGCATCCCGCTGCGTTGGCGCGGGCTACCGCAGCGCTCGCCGCCGACGACCAGGGGGTGCCATTCCGTCCCCTCGCACAGGCGCTCGCTGCGGTGCGCGACGTGCCGTGCGACGAGGCGTTCCTGCTGCGCTGCAGCGTGGGGGCGTTCGTGCTGCCC
>CAMAUH010000345.1 GCA_945861365.1 Candidatus Kuenenia stuttgartensis | reverse complement strand
CCCGCCATCAGGTCGCTGAAGACGCGCTCGGGGCGCCCCCACGTCGCGGCGGTGGTCGCCATCGTGTCGACGGTGAACACGCGCTGCAGCGCGTCGAGCTCGCGCGCACTGAAGCCGCCGAAGCCGGCCTGCTGGATCGCCAGCAGTTCGCCCACCGCGCGGTACGGCTGCCGCGTGCGGCGCTGCGGACCAGCGGACTGGAACGGCCACGCCGCCGCCAGCACGCAGCGGTAGTCGAGCACCAGGGAGGTGGAGCCGATCGGCTGCTTGCCGTCGGCGTAGCCCTGGCCGGCCAGCAGGCCGCGCTCGAGCTGCACCAGCGCGTTGTCGCGCTTGCCGCCGTAGCGGATCAGTTCGCCCTGGCTCCACACCACGCCCGACTCGGGCAGCTGCGAGGCGTCGTCGAGCTGCAGCACTTCGGCGCCCGGTGCCAGGTCCTCGGCGAGCCGAGCCGACAAGCCGAGCACGTTGGCGAACAGCAGCGGCGACGCGCCATCGAGCGCCAGGAAGCGCTGCTGGTCGATGACCTCGCCGCCGAGCAGCACGCGACCCTGATCGGTCAGCGGCGCGAACGCGGCCGGCACGTCGACGCGGCTCGGGAACTCCTCGAGGCCGTCGTAGCCCGGCGTCGGGTCGAGGGACGGATGCGACAGCGCCGCGTCGGCGAGCAGCATCTCGCGCACGCTGGCCGACGCCTGCTGCACCGCCGTGGTCTCGACGTCGCGCATCGCCGCATCGGCGCCGACGTTCATCGACACCGCGAACGGCAGCGCCAACATCATCAACAGCGTCAACGCGAACAGCACGGCGAGCAGCGCCATGCCACGTTCCCGGCGGGCGATCGCGGCCATCACGAGCCTCCTTCCTGACCGACGTACTTCACGGCGGGACGTTCGGTAGCTTCCCCGCGCGCGTCGAAGGCGAAGCGGTAGGTGTCGCGGAACTGCAGTTCGACCGGCATCTGCTGCGGCGGCGAGAACGTGTAGACGAACCAGCGCACCTCGTCGATGACGCCAGGCAGCGGCGCATCGGGCTGCGACACTTCGAAGTAGCCATCCGGCTCCTGCTGCGGCACGCCGTCGGCGACCGCGCGCGCGAGTTCGCGGCCGTCCAGCGACAGCCACACCGAGGCGCCATCGCAGCCGACGTCGACCGTGCACCATTGGCGCAGCGGCAGGGCCAGCTCGCTCTTGACGCTGGCGAGCACGGTGCCGTCCCCGCCGGGGCCACGCAGCCGGAAGCGCGCGACGAGGCACAGGTCGGCTTCGAGCTGCAGTTCGAAGCCCGGCAGCAGCCGCAGCACCGACGCGCGCGTGCGCTCCTCGAGGAACAGGTCGCAGCGCACCACGAAGCCATCGCGCAGGTCGAGCACGGCCGGCGGCGTCGGCCAGCGCAGCAGCGCCTGCTTGTCGCCCGGCCGCGGCCGGCGCGCGTGGCCGAAGCGACCGCCCGGCACGTCGTCGCCGGACAACGTCGGCAGCAGCGTCTCGTCGAGTGCGCCGGCGTTCGGTTCGAACCGGAACGCGACCACCGACTGCAGCAGGCGCGCTTGCACCGTCGACGCTTCGCCATCCTTGCCGGGCCGCAGCCAGACCTCGGTCGGCACGCCCTCGGCGCGCGCGGTCAACTGCGCCGAGCGCAGCTCACCTGCCAGCACGGCATTGCCGATCGCGAACGGGTCGGTGCGGCGCAGGTAGCCGATCGACATGCCCATCAGCACCGACAGCACCCCGATGACGACGAGCAGTTCCAGCAGCGTGAAGCCGCCTGCGGATCGCTGCCGTGGCTGCATTGGGTTTCGTTCAGGCATCGTCGACGCGGCGCAAGCCAAGGAGTGCTTGGGCTACTAGTTGTCGGGCCAGCAAAGGTCATCTTCCGTCCCGAAGGTTCGGTCCGGACCGGCGCTGAGCAGCTGGAACTTGCCGCTGCCCTTCGGCGTGCCATCGGTGCGCCGCATCGACTTGACCTGCTGGGTTTCGCCGTCCGGCTCCACGACCATCGTCTGCGGCCGTTCGAGCCCGAACTTGCCGAAGTACGCGAACGGCGTGTTCCAGGCGTCGGTGAACTCGACGCGGTCGCGGCGGTGCAGCAGCGGCAGCTCGGCGCCGTGCTCGTCGCCGTCGGTGTTGGTCAGCCGGTCCATCGTGCCGGACATGTCGAGGCCATCCTTCAAGCCCTGGCTCAGGAAGCAGACCAGCGACTCGATGCCGGTGTTGCGGCCGTTGTCGGCCTTCCAGGTGGCGGCAGCACCGTTCTCGACCAGCTTCAGGTCGTCGGGCGGGTAGTAGCCGTGCGAGCGGTCGAAGGTCTTGGCGCCGGTCTCGAGCTGCAGCATCGAGCCGTTGGTGGCCTGGATCCTGGCGGCCTCCCCGGCCCCCATGATCTGCGGCAGCAGCACCGCCGCGAGCACGCCGAGGATCGAGATGACGACCAGCAGTTCGATCAGGGTGAAACCGCGCGCGCGCGGCGAGTCGGAAGGTTGCATCGCTCAACGCTCCTTGCGTCGTTCCAGCACGTACTCATCGAACGCGACGGAGACGTCGGCGCCCGCCCGGCCGCCCACCAGCAGCAGCGTCTTCAACTCGTTCTGCGTGTTGCCGGTCAGCGTGCGCAGGTCGTGCCGATGCACGATCGTGCCGTTCCAGCTGACCAGCAGCGTGAACTGCTTCGACTCGAGGTCGCCGCGCGGCACCACGCGCAGCTCCAGCGCCTGCGGCTTGGCAAGGTCGAAGTCGGGCACCGTGATCGCGTGCCGTTCGTTGGTCGGCTTGCCGTCGTCGCGGCCATCGACGATGCGCAGCTGCGGCTTGCCCTCGTAGACGCCGACGCGCACGTCGAGATCGGCATCGCCGTTGCCGCGTTGGATCGAGATGCCGAGGCCGGCGAAACTGTCGCCGGTCGCGGTCTTGCTGCCGACCTGCATCGTCACGCCGACCGCCAGGAACGCGCGCCCCTTCTGCACGGCGCCGACGCGCTCGACCGCGATCTCGCCCTTGCCGTTGCGCGGCCACTTGCCGTCGACGAGCACCCGGCCGTCCTTGACCGCGGCGTCCAGCTGGCCGTCGCTGTCCGACTTCCAGATCTGGCCCATCCCCTCGCGGTCGAAGCCGTCGCCGAGCATCTCCTTCTGCGCGTGGTCGTAGATCGCGGCGAGCGTCGCGCTCGCCCACGCCGACAACGGCGCGTCCTTCGGCAGGTCCTGCACCATGCGCTGCAGCGACGTGTCCGCCTCGTCGACGGCGCCGCGGCTGTAGTCGATGACCGCCAGCACCGCCTTGCTGTAGGCCTTGCGGGCTTCGTCGGTGGCGACTTCGCGGGCGCGCTGGAACGCTTCCGTGGCGAGCTTCGGCTCGGCGGCGGCGAACGCCAGCAGGCCCTGCAGCTCGTACAGTTCGGCCGACGGTGCGGGCACCAGCTGCACCGCGCGGTCCATGTAGCGGCGCGCGGCGATCGCGGCGTTGGCCTGGTCGGCGCCCCGCGTGGCCTTCGCGCGCTGGTCCTGCACCATCGCCATCTCGGCGATCGCGTGCACGAAGTCGTCGCGCAGCCGCAGCGCTGCCGCCAATTCGTCCTCGGCGCCGGCCTGGCCGCGCACGCGCAGCATGTGGCCGCGCAGGTAGTGCGCGTACGGATCGCTCGGATCGGCTTCGAGCGCGCGATCCAACCAGCTCTGCGCCGCATCGAACTGGCCGATGCGCGTGAACAACAGCGCCAGGCCCGCCGCGGCGCGGTGGCGCAGCAGCGGATCGGCGTCGGCCACCTGCGTGAACAGGTCGTGCGCCTCCTGCCACTTGCCATCGCGCAGCAGGCAGGCGGCCTGGCCGAGCAGTGCCGAGCTGTTGTCGGCGCTGCCAGCGGCCTGCTTGAACGCACCGAGCGCCGCGGTGACCTGCCCGCTGGCGTAGTGCACGCAGCCCTCGAGCCACGGCTGCGGCGCTTCGGCCGGCACCAACGCCAGCGCGGCCTTCGCCGCGTCGAGCTGGCCCATCGCCAGATGGCAGCTGACGATCGTGCGCGCCACGCGCGAACGTTCCGTCGCATCCTGCACGCTGTTGATCGCCAGCTCGGCCGCGCGAGCCGACGCCGCGGCGGCGACACTGCGACCGTTCTTCAGCAGGAACTCGGCCAGCGCCGCATGCGGCCGCGCATCGCTCGGCTGCAACTGCACGGCTTGCCGCAGGTCCGCTTCCGCATCGGCCCACAGGCCAAGACGCGCCTTGACGATGCCGAGCCCTTCGAACCGGAACGCTCCTTCGAGGCCGGTCGGCGACAGCTTCTCCAGCATCGCCAGTTCCGCCGCCAGGTCGCCGCGCGCGCGCAGCACCGTCTGCATCAGCCGCAGGCCTTCGAGGTCCGCCGACGCGTTGCGATAGACCTGCGCCTGCTGCAGCGCTTCGTCGTAGATCCACGACTCCTGCCGCGCCTGGTCCAGCAACCACTTGACCAGCTTGCGGCGCGCGCCGAGATCGGTCTCCGCCACCTTGCGCGTCTCGCGGCGCACGGCGTTGCGCAGCGTGGCCGCCAGCTCGATGCGGTCGACCTTCTTGTCGGGGCCGAACTCCATCACGCTGCCGACCTTCTTCTTCGTGATGTCGTAGTAGCGCAGCCGCAGCGTCACGCCGGCGAAGTCCTTCGACTCCTCGAGCTTCCACAGGTCGACGTCGGTGGTCTCCAGCGTGCCGAAGAACGGCGTCGCGAGGCCCTGCGAGTAGACGCGGTCGTAGGTCAGCGCCGCCAGCTTCTCCAGTTCGGCGCGCGAGGTCGCCGGCTGCTGCGGCTCCTCGGTGGCCGGGCCGGCGGCGGGTGCCGGTGCAGCGGCTTCGCCTGCTGCACCGAGCGTGACGCCTTCGACGGTCGAGC
>CAMAUH010000344.1 GCA_945861365.1 Candidatus Kuenenia stuttgartensis | reverse complement strand
CGTCGCGGCGCGGTCGAAACCGCGGTTTGCAGGGCCTCACCACACTCCTTGGATCAGCTCTTCTTCATGGCGTCGAACTTCGCCTTCTTGTCGGCGTCGCTGAGCGCCGTCCACTTGGCCTGGCACTTGTCGCAGCAGAAGCCGACCTTCTGGCCCATGTAGTCCGAGCTCGGGCTGCTGGCGTCGAGCGCTTCGCCCGAGATCACGCAGACGGCGGCGGTGCCGCTGTCGGGAACGGGCTTGGTGCCGGCGCAGGCGGCGACGAGGACGAGCGAGGCGGCGATGGACAGCGAACGGAGGAGGTTCTTCATCGCCGCATCATTGCGGAGGGCTCGGCCTGCACAAGCTTCGGGAAGGCCGCTGCGACCTTGCCACCGGGGGTTGACCGATCCGGTGACCCGCCCGAACACTGCCCGACCCTATGCGACCCCTCTCGCTCCTGTCGCTGCTGCTCGCAGCACCTCTCTGCGCCCAGGCCGGCGCCGTTCCCGGCCTCGACGTGCGCCTCTACGACACCGGCGCCCCGGCCGTCTTCGGGCGCCGCGGTGCCGCTTACCCCGCCGGTGAGGTCTCGATGGGCATCGGCCACTCGCACTGCAATGCGGGCACCGTGCACATCCCGTGGATCGGGACCGTCAGCGGCGTGATGGTCGACACCTACCCGCGCATCGCCTACCTGCTCACGCGCGACAGCGGCGGCCGCTTCGTGCAGGTCTCGAGCAAGGCGCACATGAAGCACTCGCGCACGGCGTTCAACTTCACGAACGGCCCGTGCGGCCCGTGCCAGACCGGCCCGGCGAACACGTTCCGCATCGGTTGCTACGACGTCTACGGCGCGGGGCTGAACGGCGCCCAGGGCATGCTCGGCCCGACCGACGAGGTCGACCCGTGGCTCGGCACCTGGAATCCGATCGGCAGCTACTTCGATCGCGGCGACCCCGCGGTCGGCGGGGCGGCGGCCACCGATGGCGTCTATTCGCTGAGCACCGCCGGCTGGGATGTCTTCAAGAACCGGCTGATCGTGCGCGAAGCCGAGCTCGCGGTGCCCGGGGCGGTCTTCTATGGCCAGGGGCACTGTTCGGTGAAGAACGAGCCCGGCAACAGCCGCGACAACAACATGGCGTCGCGCGTGATGACGTTCACGTGGAACGGCACGAGCTGGGTCGGTGCGCAGACCGCGGTGCCCGCGGTGCTGGGCTCGGTGCTCAACCGCTGGAGCGGGGCGGCGATCAGCTCGGCCCGCAATGGCAACGACGACGGCCACTTCGTCGTCGGCGTCAAGGTCACCGGTCCGGTCAACGGCATGTGGCACTACGAGTACGCGGTGCACAACCAGGACAACCGCCGCGGCGGCGCGTCGTTCCGCTTGCCGATCTGCCCGACCGCGCGGGTCGCCAACGCCGGCTTCCGCGACATCGACGGCGACGCGCTGAACAACTGGACCTTCAACAACAGCGGCAGCGAGATCGCCTGGCTGGCGCCGGCCGGCAACTCGCACGATTGGAACACCATCTTCAACGTGTGGTTCGACAGCGACGCCGCGCCGACCGGCGGCGCCATGGCGATCGACCAGGCGCGTATCGGTGCCGGGGCGTTGAGCGTGTCGGTGCCGACGAGCGTGCCAGGCCTGCTCGGCACCGAGTACCTCGGCGCTGGCTGCGGCGCGCCCGCGCCGACGCTGTTCGCCAACGGTGTGCCGTCCTCGCCCAACCCGGCCTACGCGCTGCAGGCGCAGGTCGCCGGCAACGCGTTCGGTGTGCTGGCGTTCGCGTCGGCGACGGCCAGCGCTCCGCTCGGCGGCAGCTGCACGCAGTTCGTCGACGGCGGTGCGTTGCTGACCACGGTCATCGTGCAGGCGAACGGTGCGGGTCTCGCGACGTGGAGCCTGCCGGTGCCGCCGGCGATGGTCGCCACCGACATCGCGGCGCAGTTGTTCGAGCTCGGCAACGGGCCGATCCTCGGCTTCCTCGCCGCGAGCAACGGCGTGCGCATCCGCGCCGCTGGCGTCGGCTGCCCGTGAGTCCGCCGCCGCGCGGCGCTCACAGCGTCGCGCGGTAGCGATCCCACATGCGTTCGGCGAACGGACTCCACGCGCGCGTCCACGTGCCGCGCGGCTCGATCTGCATGTAGCGGTCGACGTAGTCGAACAGGGGCGGATGCGCCCAGGCGTCGCGCAGCCCGAGTCCGCGCGCCGCCAGCACGAAGCCGCACCACGCGTTCGCGGTGCAGCAGCGCCGGTACGGATCGGCGCCCCATTCCTTTTGGTCGAAGGACGGATCGTCGGCGTGGCGGTTGCCCCATTCGGCCGTGCCGACGTCCGCCGCGCCATAGCCGCCGTGGCCGTGGTCGATGACGCCCGGCGCGGTCTCGGCGACGACGAACGTCTGCGCGTCCTCGGCGAACGGCAGCGTCGGCAGCGTGGCACTGCGCAGCAGTTCGGCGTCGTGCAGCAGCGAGGCGGCCAGCAGCAGCGGGAACTTGCGGCCAGCGCCGCTGCCGCCGTCGGCGAGGAAGCGGCCGCCGTTCTGCACGATGCCGTGCACGTCGATGCCGAGCTGCACCAGCGCGATCACCAGCCGCCGCTTGTCGGCCACGGGTTGGTCGAGCAGCAGCGCGAGGCCGGCCTGGCCGACCAGGTCGGCGATCGTGCGCCCGTAGTCGGGCATGTTCGCGCGCGGATGCGCGTAGGCGCCGGTCCAACCGGGCTGGTGGTCGAGCCACGTGCGTTCGAAGCGTTCGACGAGGTCGCCGAGCAGCGGCGCGCCGTCGACCGCGGCGAGGCGCGGCAGCGCGTCGAGCGCGAGGTTGTCCGCGGTCCAGCGGCACTGCTTGTCGGTGCCGCAGTAGGGCGGGCGGAACGCGTTCGCCGGCGGCGGTGCGGCGAGGCACGTCAGCACGGCGCAGCTCTCCAGTTGCGGCAGCTGGCCGGCGGGCATCACGCTGATCGTCGAGACCAGCGAGCAGCCGGGCTGCAGCGCGAGCGGTTGCTGCGGGGACACGCCGAACGCGACGTTGCGCGCGCCGTCGTACCGGTTGGCGCTGCCGTCGCCGAACATCGCGTTGTCGTAGCCCTGCACGAGGGCCTTCGGGTCCGGGTCGAGCATCGAGCCGTGGCGGACGCGTTCGCCGTCGAGACGGCTGCCCGGCGAGATGCCGATGATCGTCACCGGTCCTTGCACCCACCAGTCGCCGTTGACGAAGCGGCCGCAGCGCGTCGGCGTCGCGAAGGTCCACGTGATGCCGGCGCGGTCGACCCGGACGAAGTGGTCCGGCGGCATCGGCAGCGGTGGCTGCACGACCGCGGGAGCCGGTGTTGTCGCGGCAGCGGTGGGTTCGTTCGTCAGCGTCGGTGCCGGTGTTGCGCTGCCCGGCTGCGGCGCGTCGACGACGAGGCCGTTGCTCGACGTGACCGGACTGCCGTTGCCGCGCAGGTCCGTCGCGCGCACGTTCACGTGCAGGCGCACGCCGACCGGCAGCGTGACGCCCTGCAGTGCTCCCGACGTAGCGCCGCCGACCTTCGCCCAGGCCATCACGTCGTCGGCGCCTTGGCGCGTGCCGACGCTCCACTCGTAGACGACCGGCTGGCCTTCCGGATCGAGGAACGCGTCCCAGTTGGCGAACAGGGCCGCGTTGGCCGGCAGGCTATCGATGTCGTCGCCCATGCCGTCGCGCACGCTGGCGGGCGTCGGTGGCTGGTCGGCAGCGCGCGGTGGTGCTGCTGGTCCGGCGCAGCCGAGCAGCGTAGCGAACCAGGCCAGTGCGCTGGCGGCACGCGGCAGATGGCGATGGCGGGCGGTGGCTCGTGGTCCTTCCTGCATCGGCGCGGCAGCGTAGCTGCGGGGTCGTGGCGTGGCCTGCGCGTTCATGCCGGTGCCGGAACTTCGGCAAAGGGCGAACGCTCGCTGATGCCGAAAAGACGGCGTCGCCGCCACCTCGCTCGCCGGGTCGGCGGCTAGGATCCGCGGCCTCGCATCGCCGTTCGGGCACCACGAGCCGATTCGAGAGCGAACCCACGCGACATGACCAACAACCTCGCCGACGAACTGCAACGCAATGCGCGCCAGGCGCTCGCAGGTCTGCAACCGAGCCAGCAGGGCGAAGAGGCGGGCGGCATGCCGATCCGGCGCCTGCTCGCGGCCGTCTTCCGCGGCCGCTACCTGCTGTTCGGCGTCACGGTGTTCGGGCTGTTGATCGGCGCCTTCCTCGGCATCACGACGCCGAACACGTACGTCAGTGAAGGCCGCTTCCGCTTCCAGTCGGTCGGTGCCGAACGCGAGGCCGTCGGTCCCGGTGCCGCGTCGCAGACGAGCCAGGAGTCGATCGCGGCGGGCGCCAGCTACGTGCTGGAGACCAACGACCTGCTGCAGAAGGTCATCAAGAAGCTCGGCGCCGGCCGCATCCTGGCGCCATACCAGCCCGGGGATGGCGCCGGTGCTGGGGCCAAGGAGTGGTTCTTCAGCATCCAGCGCGAGTGGAACGCGACGAAGGAGAGCGACCGCACGCCGGAGGCCGCCCTGAAGCAGCTGAAGCGCTCGATCTCGCTCGAGCGACCGCGCGGCACCGACGTGTTGATCGCGCGCTACGTCGCCAACGACGCGAACCTGGCCAGGGAAGTGCTGGCGACGTGGATGAAGGAGGCCATCCAGTTCCACATCGACACCTACGACAACGTGAAGGCCTATGAGGCGGCGAAGCTGGGACACGAGGCGAGCCAGCAGGCCCGCGACACCGCCCTGAAGGCGCTGAACGAGTTCCTGCAGAACAAGGCGAAGGTGTCGCAGTTCGAAGAAGAGAAGACGCGCCTCGAGAAGGCCGAGCTGGAGGCCATCACCGCCCGCGACAAGGAAGAGCAGGAGCTGCTGGTCAA
>CAMAUH010000343.1 GCA_945861365.1 Candidatus Kuenenia stuttgartensis | reverse complement strand
ATGTTGGGGCAGAACGGGGGCTCGAACTCCATGCGCACTCCTCCAGCGCTCCCGACACGGGCGCGCGTGAAGTGCTCAGTGACATGGAAACCCCATCGGTCGCACTCTTTCCGGGTTTTCCCGGCCAACCACACTGCTTGGATCAGTTCCGGGTCCAAGGTCTCGTATTCTTTTTCGGCAGCGTCGCTATTGTCCGCGCGCTGCATGGTCAGACAGGCGCTGTTCCCGCTCGGGCTGTGGTTCGCCATCCTGTGCAGCACCGTCGGTTGTGCGAGCGGTCCGACCCTCGCGCGCGTCGTCAGCATCGAGGAGGGGCAGGCCACGCTGGTTTCGCTGCGGCAAGGCACCGGCAACCTGACGCTGACCCTGCGCAACGAATCGGCGGGCCTCGCGAAGGACTTCTACAAGGACAGCAAGGACCCGAACGCCAAGGTGGTCCCCGACGCCGAGCTGCAGACCCTGCTCGACGTGTATGCCGAGGATGGCCTGTTCGAGCACGCAGCCGGCAGTGCGGCTGGCAGCGCCGCCGCGGGCGGCATCGACGTGCTGACCATCGACCAGCAGGGCCGCCAGTGGTCCTGGGCACGCCGCCAGCGCGGCGCGCAGCAGAGCGACCAGGCGTTCCACAAGGCCCGCGACTACTTCCTCGCCATCTACAACGGCAACGTCGCCTACCACGGCGCCGGCGAGCGCCCGAACTTCAGTGACGAGAACGCGCGCGCGCGAGCTGAAGCGGCGGCCGCCCGCGAGCGCCTGATGCAGCTGCGGAGGCAGGGCAAGTGAGCACCGTGCGCGCGTTGGCGATCATCCCGGTACGGGTCGGCAGCCAGCGGCTGCCCGGCAAGGCGCTGCTGCGCGAGAGCGGCCAGGAGCTGTTCCTGCACACCTGCGACCAGGCGAAGAAGGCCGGCAACATCGACCGCGTCGTGGTCGCCACCGACGACGACATCGTCGAGGCGGCGGCGAAGAAGAAGGGCTACGGCGTCGTACGCACGAGCCCGGCCTGCCGCACCGGCAGCGAGCGCTGCGCGGAGGCCGCGGCGGCGATCCCGTGCGAAGCGGTGCTCGACATCCAGGGCGACTGGCCCGAAGTGGCGCCGCGCGACCTCGAAGCGATCGTCGCGCAGCTGCTGGACCAGCAAGCGGTGACCAACACGCTGTGCGTGCCGCTGACCGACCCGGAGGTGCTCAACAACCCGAACGTGGTCAAGGTCGTGCGCGGCCGCACCGGCAAGGCGCTGTACTTCAGCCGCGCGCCGATCCCGTACGTCAAGGAAGGCGACTACCCGGTGCGCCGCCACATCGGCGTCTACGGGTTCCGCCGCGAGACGCTGTTGCGCATCCCACCGCTGCCGAGCAGCGGCCTCGCCGAGGCCGAGAGCCTCGAGCAGCTGCGCTTCCTCGAGAACGACATCCCCATGCACGTGCTCGACGCCCAGGGTGATCCCTGGGGCATCGAGACGCGCGCCGACTACGACGCCTTCCTGCAACGACTCGCAACGAGACTTCCGCGATGACCAAGTACATCTTCGTGACCGGGGGCGTCGTCTCGTCGCTCGGCAAGGGCCTGACCTCCGCGGCGATCGGCTGGATCCTCGAGCGCAACGGCTTGAAGGTGTCGATGCAGAAGCTCGACCCGTACATCAACGTCGACCCCGGCACGATGTCGCCGTTCCAGCACGGCGAGGTCTACGTCACCGACGACGGCACCGAGGCGGACCTCGACCTCGGCCACTACGAGCGCTTCACGCACGCTCGCGTCAACAAGGACAGCAACTACACCACCGGCAAGATCTACAAGTCGGTGATCCAGAAGGAGCGGCGCGGCGACTACCTCGGCAAGACCGTGCAGGTGATCCCGCACATCACCGACGAGATCAAGATGGCGATCCGCGCCGGCGCCGCGCCGTCGCCCGGCGAGCCGGCCCCCGACGTCGCGATCACCGAGATCGGCGGCACCGTCGGCGACATCGAGTCGCTGCCGTTCCTCGAAGCGATCCGCCAGTTCTCGCTCGAGCTCGGCATCAACGACTGCATGTTCATCCACCTGACGCTGCTGCCGTTCCTGCGCGCGTCGGGCGAGCTGAAGACGAAGCCCACGCAGCAGTCGGTCGGCAAGCTGCGCGAGATCGGCATCCAACCGCACGTGCTGATCTGTCGGACCGAGATCCCGATGGAGCCGGACATGGCGAAGAAGATCTCGCTGTTCTGCAACGTGCGGCCGGAGGCGGTCATCGAGGAACGCGACGTCGACTTCTCGATCTACGAAGTGCCGCTGATGCTGATCGAGTCAGGCCTCGACCAGCGCATCATCAACCACCTGCAGCTCGTCCCGCGGCAGAAGGTCGACACGTCCGACTGGCAGCGCTTGCTGCAGGTCGTCAAGAACCCCGAGCACACGGTCGAGATCGCGGTCAGCGGCAAGTACATCGAGCTGCACGACGCGTACAAGTCGATCTACGAGTCGCTGAGCCACGCCGGCATCGCCAACCACTGCAAGGTCAAGATCCGCAAGGTGTCGGCCGAGCAGGTCGCGAACGATGGCCCCGACCAGCTGCTCGGCGGCGTCGACGGCATCCTGGTGCCCGGCGGCTTCGGCGAACGTGGCTTCGAAGGCAAGATCGCGTCGATCCGCTACGCGCGGCAGCACAAGATCCCGTTCTTCGGCATCTGCTACGGCATGCAGGCGGCGGTCGTCGAGTACGCGCGCAGCGAGCTCGGCATCACCGACGCGACCACCACCGAGTACGACGCGAACGCGGCGAATCCGCTGATCGCGCTGATGGAAGAGCAGAAGCGCACCAACGAGAAGGGCGGCACGATGCGGCTCGGTGCGTTCGACTGCCGACTGAAGGAAGGCACGCACAGCCACCGCGCCTACGGCCAGGCGACGATCAGCGAACGGCACCGCCACCGCTTCGAGCTGAACAACGGCTACCGCCGCCAGCTGGAGCAGGCAGGCCTCGTGATGGCGGGCACCAACCCGAAGCTCGACCTCGTCGAGATCGTCGAGGCGCCCAACCATCCGTGGTTCGTCGGCGTGCAGTACCACCCCGAGTTCAAGACGCGCCCGCTGCAGCCGCACCCGCTGTTCCGCGACTTCATCGCCGCGGCGATCGAACAGCAGGGCAAGCGCAAGAAGTAGCGCGCATCAGCGCTGGCGATCGGGGGTCTGGCGATCGGGGGTCTGGCGTGCTGGTCGAACAACGCACCGCCCGCATCGTCGTGCTGCGGCGCACCGCGAACGGGTTCCAGCGCGAAGAGCACGCCGGCCAGGCGACCGTCGCGCTGCCGGAGATCGGCTGCGAGCTGCCGCTCGCCGAGGTCTACGACGGCGTCGACCTGCGCCCGGCTCGCCAGCTCGCCGCCATCGACGCCTGAACCGCCGACGATCGGGGCCGGTTCCGCTTGCCGACCGCAGCCGGCGAACGCACAGTTCCCCTCCATGTTGGAGACCCTGGCCCTCGGCTTCGGTGCAGCACTCGTGCTGCTCGTGCTCGACCAGCTGCTGCGCACCGGAGCGAACCGCGACGTCGCGGGCCGATCCGGACCGCGCCTGCTGCTCGGCGCCCGCGTCATCGCGCTTTTCCTGCTGGCCGGCACGCTGGTGACGCAGTGCCGCCAGGGCGACCTGGCCGACGACCTGCGCTGGATGGCGCTGTTCGGCCTCGTCGGCTTCGCGCTGTTCGAGCTGGCCATGCGCATGGGCTCGACTTCGCTGCGCGGCCTGCAGGCGGCGACGCGCGACGACAACCTCGCCGCCGCCACCGCGATCGGCGCGCACACCATCGCGATCGGCATCCTGCTGGCGAACGTGTGCGGCGGCCACGACCAGGAAGCGCTCGCCGTCGCCGCGGCGTCGTTCGTGGTCGGCCAGCTGACGCTGCTGCTGGTGGTGGCGCTGTTCCGCGTGCTGACCGCCTACGACGACCGCGCGCAGATGATGTCGGGCAACCTCGCTGCGGCTCTCGCGCACGGCGGCCTGACCATCGCGCTGGCGCTGGTGATCGCGCGCGCGACCGACGGCGAGTTCCAGGGCGCCTGGCCGGCACTGCGCGACTACGGCATCGCCGTCGCCGAAGGCCTGCTGATGTGGCCACTGCGACAACTGCTGGTGCAGTGCGTGATCCTGCGCGCCGCCCCGACGCTGCGCGCCGGCGAACTCGACCGCGCGATCGGCGAACGCGGCGACGTCGGCGCCGGCGCGCTGGAGGCGGCGACCTACCTCGCCGTCGCGTGCTTCGTGGTGCAATTGCCATGAACGACTACCTCGCCTTCGCCGCGCCGCTGCAGGCCGACACCGTGCTCGGCGATCCGTGGCTCGACGGCGCGCCGCGCTTCCAGGCCGAACCGATCGTGCTGCCGCAGGCCCGGCACGCGCTGCTGTGCCAGGCTGCGGCCGACATCGCCGCGGTGCATCAGGAAGTGGCGCAGCTCGTGCTCGCCGAGCCGATGCTGGCGGAGTCGTTCTTCGGGCTCACGCGCTGGCAGCTCGGCATGTGGCAGTGCAGCGCGCCCGACTGGCACGGCATCGCGCGAGCCGACGTGTTCCTGACCGCCGACGGGCCGCGCGTGTGCGAACTGAACAGCGACACGCCGAGCGGTGCTGCCGAAGCCGTGCTGCTGAGCGCGCGCGCGGCAGCGGGACGCCGCGACGTGCTCGACCCGAACGCTGCCCTGCGCGCGCGCTTCGTGGCGATGGTGCAGACGTGCGCCGCCCGCTGCGGCCATCGCGGGCCGCTGACGGTCGGCATCGTCTACCCGACCGAGATGACCGAGGACCTGTCGATGGTCGCGCTGTACCGCGACTGGCTGCAGCAGGCCGGCCACCGCGTCGTGTTGGGCGCGCCGTTCAACCTGACGCTGGCGAGCGACGGCCGCACCGCCCTGTTCGACGAACCGTG
>CAMAUH010000342.1 GCA_945861365.1 Candidatus Kuenenia stuttgartensis | reverse complement strand
GGCGCCGGCCGGCATCGCCGAGAACGCGGCGGGTGAGATCGTCGCCGCGGGCGGTGGCACCCAACCGTTCGTCCGCGTGTTCACGGCCGCGGGATGGGCCGCGTTGTCCCTGCCGCAGTTGGCCTTCCCGATCGCGGTCGCGCGGGAACCGGGCGGCGACGTGCTGATCGGTGGCGGCACCGGCACGCTCCGCTACGCGGCGGGTGTGCTGACGAATGTGCCGGCGCCGAGCCACGTGATCCGCGAGTTCGTGCCGGCACCCGACGGGCAGTTGCTCGCGGTCGGCGTCTTCCCGTCGTTCGGCACGACGCCGGGCCAGCTGGCGACGTTCGTCAACGGCACGTGGCAACCATTCGGCCCCACGCCCTGGCCCGCCGGCTTCAACCAGCTGAACACCGCGACCTTCCTGCCCGATGGCGACCTCGTCGTCGCGGGCGGGATCTCGTCCGTGGCGGGACAGCCGGCCACCGGGCTCGCGCGGCTCGAGGGCGGCACCTGGAGTGCGATCCCGGGTCTCGTGGGCAACACCGCGCTGGTGATGGCGGCGAGCGCGCGCGGCACGCTGTTCGTCGGCGGGGGCTTCGCGACGGCCGGCAACTTCGTCAGCGTCGGCCTCGCGCGGGCCGAGCCCACGTGCCCGGCGGCGGTCGTGGCCTACGGCGCTGGCTGCGTCGGTGGGGCAGGCACGGTGAGCCTCGCTGCCACCACGCTGCCGTGGACGGGCGCTGCGTTCCGTGCGAACGCGCAGGGCATGACGGCGAACGCGTTGGCGCTGCATGCCGTCGGCCTGCAAGCCGTGGTGGCGCCGCTGCCGCTCGGGGCCCCGGGCTGCGCGCTGTTCGTCGACCCGCTGTTCGTCGACGTGCTGGTGCCGAGCAACGGCCAGGTGACGACGACCTTGCTGCTGCCCGGCACGCCGAGTGCCGCCGGGATGGTCGTCGACACGCAGGTGCTCGGCGTCGAGTTCGACGCCGCGGGCGGCATCGTGCGGATCACCGGCAGCAACGCGCTCGCGCTGACGCTCGGCGCGCTGTAGCCGCACGGTCCTGGCACGCCGACTGGCGTGCTGCCCAGCGTGCAATGCCAGCAATCCGTCGTCGAGCGGCCGATGCGGAGCATGTGGTCTGGAGTTGACGGAGTCGAAGGCGCCGCTTGCTGGAGGCAAATGCTCGTAGGGTTCGGTCCGGCGGGGTCTGCGGCCGCGTGGGAATGGCCGCTTGCCCGCATTGCCTGCACGAGGTGCAATTCCCGGATGGACCGTGAGGTGAACAAGACCCGTTCGTTCGCCGATGCCGATCGGCACGACCGCGAACAACAGTGGCGCATGACGCCGGACGAGCGCTTCGAGGTCGCGGCGATCCTGCGCGAACGTGCCTACGGAAAGGACTGCCCGGACGTTCGCGAAAGCGAATGGCAGCGGCGTGGGCAGGGGCAGAAGTGAAGCAGCTCGCGTTCTCGCGCGACCTGCAGGAGTTCCTTCGCCTCCTCGCCAACCACGACGTGCGCTATGTGCTGATCGGTGGCACCGCCGTCATCTATCACGGCCACACGCGACTGACGGGCGACGTCGACTTCCTGTTCGACTGCACCGAGGCCAATGCGCGGCGCCTGTGGCAGGCCTTGCTCGCGTTCTGGCGTGGCAATGTCCCCGGGCTCCAGGCTGCCGAGGAACTGATGGACCCGGAGATCGTCGTGCAGTTCGGTCGGCCGCCGAATCGCATCGACTTGATCGCCGGGTTGCGCACCGTGGCATTCGAGGATGCTTGGCGCAATCGGGTGCACGAGCAGATCACGGTCGATGGCGTGTCGGTTCCGATCTGGATCCTCGGACTCGAGGAGTTGAAGAGGTCGAAGCGGGAGGCGGGGCGGCCCAAGGATCTCGAAGATCTACGCCAGCTGCCTTGAGCTTCTTCCGAGACGTTGGCCCACTCGGGCCACTGCCGGCTTGCACGGCCCGGCGCGCCCGGTAACCAAGCGGGTTCGATGACGTCCTTCGTGCGCTCCATCCTCGTGCTCGGCCTCGTCGTCGCCGCGTTCCTCACGCCAGCGGCAGCCCAGAAGGGCAAGAGCGACGGCAAGCACGAGCGCTGGCCGTTCGGGCTCGAGGCCGGCAGCGGTGGCCCGGGCGGGCTCGATGCGCGCGACCTGTTCAACCTCGGCGTGCTCGGCGCCAAGGCCTGGGATGCCGAACGGCCCGAGCCCGGCCCGCGCGCCAGCGGCACGCGCACCGTCGAGCGTTCCGGCGACGCTGGTCCCGATGTCGGTCCCAAGCGCCTCGTCGTGCGCGCGCTGTTCGGCGGCGGGCCGGCGCAGAAGGCCGGGCTGCGCCTCGGCGACGTGCTGGTCGGCGTCGACGGCCAGTCGTTCGCCGAAGGCAGCTTCGCGCCGCTCGCCAAGGCGCTGCAGCGCGCCGAGGCGGTGGACGGCAAGCTCGTGCTGCAGATCGAACGCGACGGCAAGCCGCAGGACCTCGCCATCAAGCTGAAGAAGCTCGGTGCGCACGCCGAGGCGCCGACCACCGGCAAGCTGCGCCAGCAGCTGCTCGACGAAGCGCTCGACTGGCTGGCCGCGCGCCAGCAGGGCGGCGGCTTCCCGGAGACGCTCGGCGGCAGCAACGGCGCCGTCGTGCAGACCTGCCTCGCCGGCCTCGCCTGGCTCGGCGCGCCGAAGGGCAAGTACAAGAGCCAGCTCGACAGCGCCGCCGCGTTCGTGCTGCGCACGCTCGTTGCGCCCAATCCGCTCGCCGCAGCGGGCGGCGACGCGAACTGGGACCAGACCACGTGGGGCTACGCGCACGCCGCGATCTTCCTCGGCGAACTGCATCTCGCCGGCGGCGGCAGGAAGCCAAGCGCCGACCTGCAGCGCATCGCCGACACGCTGTGCACGCGCCAGGAACTGACCGGCGGCTACGGCCACGGCCCCGGCGGCAAGAACGCGCTCGGCTACATCGAGCTGAACATCCTCGCCGCCTACGTCGCGTGCGGCCTCAGCGTGCTGCAGCAGTGCGGCTGCAAGGTCGACGGCGCGGTGGTCGACAAGCTGTTCGGCTACTCCGAGCAGTCGGCCGGCGGCGACGGCGGCGTCGGCTACGCGACCGGCGAGGGCCAGAAGGGCCACGGCAACATCGGCCGCACCGCCGGCACCTGGCTCGCGGCGCTAGGTCTCGGCCGCGCCGACCATCCGTTCACGGCGAAGATGGGCGACTACGTGAAGGCGCACATCGCCGACACGCAGGGCGGCCATGCCTCGCTGCAGCAGCACGTGCTGCTCGCCGGCCTCGCTGCCAGTGCGCTCGGCAAGGACGCCGTCACTGCGTTCTGGAACGGCGGCCACGCGCGCGACCTGACGCTGGCGCGCGCGGTCGACGGTTCGCTGCAGAGCCGGCCGTGGCACGAGAGCCTGTCGATGCAGAGCAACACCGACGTCAGCTGCGGCGAGGTGTGGACGACCGCGTCGTGGGCGATCGTGCTGGCGGCCCTCGGCGACAAGCCGGTGTATCCGGGCTGGTGCGCGCGCAAGCGCTGAAGCCGCGGCGCTACGAGCTCGCGGCCTTCTTGGCGCGGCGCGCCGGCCGCTTCTTCGCCGGGCCCTTCGCCGCGCGTGCGGCGAGCAGTTCCAGCGCGCGGGCCAGCGTCAGCTCGTCGGGATTCTCGTCCTTGCTGAGCGACGCGTTGCCGACGCCGTCCGTCACGTACGGGCCGTAGCGGCCGTCGAGCAGCTTGACGACCTTCTGCGTGACCGGGCTCTCGCCGAGTTCGCGCCGCGCCTTCTGCGCGCTCGGCGCGCCGCGGCCGCGGCCGCCGGCCTTCGGTTGCGCGAACAGCTGCAGTGCGAGGCCGATGTCGACCGTCAGCGGCGTGTGGCCGGCCGGGATGCTGCGCGTGTCCTTGCCCCACTTCAGGTAGGGGCCGAAGCGACCGTTGGCGGCCAGCACCGGCTCGTCCTTGTCCTCGGCGGTCTTGGCGATGCCGACCGTGCGCGGCAGCGCCAGCGTGGCGAGCGCCTGCTCGAGCGTGACCGTCTCCGGTTCCATGCCCGCCAGCAGCGACGCCATCTTCGGCTTGTCTTCCTTCTTCAGCTTGCCCTTGGCGCCTTCCTTCATCTCGCCGAGCTGGAAGTAGGGGCCGAAGCGGCCGACCTTCAGGAACACCGACAGGCCGGTCGCCGGATCGGTGCCGAGCACCTTCGGTCCGTCGCCGCCCTTCTTCAGCAGTTCGATGGCGCGCGCGAGCGTCATCTCGTCGGGCGGCGTCTCGTCCGGCACGCTGGTGCGCTTGTCGCCGCAGGACAGGAACGGGCCGTAGCGACCGACGCGCACTTCGACCAGTTCGCCGGCTTCGTTGGTGCCGAGCGGCAGCGAGCAGATCTTGCGCGGGTCGATGTCGGGGTCGACGCCGCTGACCCGTTCGCGCAGGCCGGGTTGGCCACTGCTGCCAGGGCCACCGCCGAGGAAGAAGTTCTTCAGGTAGTCGAGGCGCTTCGCCTTGCCGTTGCTGATCTCGTCGAGGTCGTCCTCCATCTTGGCCGTGAACTGGTAGTCCACGAGCCAGCCGAGGTACTGCGCCAGCAGGTCGACGACGGCGAACGCGGTGAACGTCGGCACCAGCGCGGTGCCCTTCTTCCACACGTACTCGCGCCGCACGATCGTCTCGATGATCGCCGCGTAGGTCGACGGGCGGCCGATGCCGCGCGCTTCGAGTTCCTTGATCAGGCCGGCTTCCGTGATGCGGCCGGGCGGCTGCGTCGTGTGGCCGGCGGGCTTCAGCTCACGCGCCTGCGCCTGCTGGCCCTTCTGCAGGTTCGGCAGCACGCGTTCGGCGTCGGCGAGTTCGCTCTCGGCGTCCTCCATGTCCTCGACGTAGGCGAGGCGGTAGCCGGGGAACTCGATCGTCTTGCCGGTGGCCGAGAACTTCGCCTGCCCGCGCGAACTCGGCATGCCGAGCGTCATCGACGTGCGCTGG
>CAMAUH010000341.1 GCA_945861365.1 Candidatus Kuenenia stuttgartensis | reverse complement strand
CGCAGAACCTGAAGGCGGTGGCGGCGCCGGCGATCCAGCTGGCGCGCGAGGGCTTCGCGGTCGACCAGTTCCTGGCCCGCGACCTGGTCGAAGAGGGCAAGCACCTCGCCCGCTTCCCGTCGACGCGCAAGATCTTCTGGAAGGGCGATGCGCCGCTGCAGCAGGGCGACGTGCTGGTGCAGGTGGACCTCGCCGCGACGCTGGAGCGGTTCGCCGAGCGTGGTCTCGACGGCTTCTACGCCGGCCGCACCGCGGAGCTGATCGTGCAGCAGATGCAGCGTGATGGTGGCACCGTCACCGCCGCGGATCTGGCCGACTACGTGGTCCGCGAACGGCAGCCGTTGCAGGCGAACTACCGCGGCTGCGAAGTGCTCAGCATGCCGCCGCCGTCGTCGGGTGGTGTGGCGCTGCTGCAGATGCTGGGCATGCTCGAGGGCTTCGACCTGCGCGAACTCGGCTTCGGCGGCAGCGGGTCGATCCACCTGCTGGTCGAGGTGATGCGCCGCGCCTACGCGGATCGTTCGCGTTGGCTCGGCGATCCGGACCACTATCCGGTGCCGGTCGAGGGCCTGCTGAGCAAGGAGTACGCGGCGAAGCTGCGCGGCAGCATCGATGCGGCGAAGAAGACCGCGGTGGCGCCCGGCGTGCCGCCCGGTGCGAAGGACAGCGACGACACCACGCACTTCTCGATCGTCGATGCGGCAGGCAACGCGGTCGCCTGCACGACGACGATCAACTCGACGTTCGGAGCGATGGTGGTGGTGGACGGTGCCGGCTTCCTGCTCAACAACGAGATGGACGATTTCTCGGCCAAGCCCGGTGTGCCGAACCAGTTCGGCCTCGTCGGCGGCAAGGCCAACGCCATCGCCCCCGGCAAGCGCATGCTGTCGTCGATGACGCCGACCATCGTCAGCCGGGACGGCAAGCTGCGGCTCGTGCTCGGCGCGCCGGGTGGTGGCCGCATCATCACGGCGGTGCTGCAGGTGCTGCTCAACGTCGTCGACCACCGCATGGGGCTCGAGCAGGCGGTGCGCGCGCCGCGCATCCATCACCAGTGGCTGCCCGACGAGATCGTCTGGGAGCCCTTGTCGCTACCGCGCGACGTGCGCGACGCGTTGGCCGGGAAGGGCCACGCCTTCGCGGCGCGGTCGCGCGGCATCGGCCAGATCTTCGCCATCGAAGTGCTCGCCGACGGCACCCGCGTCGGAGTCTGCGACCACCGCAGCGGCGGCTCGGCCGCCGCCTACTGAAGGCCTCGCTGCATGCACCCGATCCGCATCGCTCCCTCGTTGCTCGCCGCCGACTTCACGCGCCTTGCCGACGAAGTCCGCTCGGTCGAAGCCGGTGGCGCCGACTGGCTGCACCTCGACGTCATGGACGGCCACTTCGTGCCGAACCTGACCTTCGGGCCGTTCATCACGGCGGCGATCAAGAAGTGCGCGACGAAGCCGCTCGACGTGCACCTGATGATCACCGACCCGTGGCGCTACGCCGACGCGTTCCTCGACGCCGGTGCGGACCTGCTGACGTTCCACATCGAAGTGGCCGAGCGCGGCGACGTCGGGGCGCTGCTGGCGCACATCCGCCAGCGCGGCGCCAAGGCCGGGTTGTCGCTGCAACCCGACACCGACCCGCGCACGCTGCAGCCGTACGTCCGGCAGCTGGACCTGGTGCTGGTGATGAGCGTGTTCGCCGGCTTCGGCGGCCAGAAGTTCATGCCGTCGGTGCTGCCGAAGGTCGCGGTGCTGCGCGAGATGGGCTTTGCCGGCGAGGTCTCGATGGATGGCGGCATCGGCAGTTCGACGATCGCCGACGCCACCCGCGCTGGTACCAACGCCTTCGTCGCCGGCACCGCGGTGTTCGGCGCGCAGGACCGCGGCGCCCGGATCGCCGAGCTGCGGGCGCTGGCGACCGCCGCGCGCTGACTCACGACCGGCGCTGGCTGCCGAGCGCACCGTGGCGCTCGCCGCGGCCATCGCTATCGTGCCCCGCTTACCTCCACCCTCTCCGCGAACCGGAACGAAACACATGGCTTGGGCGCGCTTCGGCAAGAAGAAGGACATGCCCGGTGGGCTTTGGATCAAGTGCGAGTCCTGCGGCGCGATGCTGTTCCGCAAGGAGTTCGAGCAGCGCCATCGGGTCTGCGGCACCTGCGGCTACCACTTCACGCTGCCGGCCCGTGAGCGCATCGCGCTGACCGTCGATCCCGGCTCGTTCGAAGAGCGCTGGACCAACCTGGTCGCCCAGGACCTGCTCGGCTTCAACGACCGGGTGCCGTACGGCGAGAAGCTGGTGGCGACGCGGGCGAAGACCGGCGAGGCCGACGCGATGGTGACCGGCAAGGCGCTGGTGAAGGGCGTGCCGTGTGCGCTCGGCGTGATGAACTTCCAGTTCCTCGGTGGTTCGATGGGCATGGTGGTCGGCGAGAAGATCGCGCTGCTGTGCGAGTTCGCCGTCGAGCAGAAGCTGCCGGTCGTGCTGTTCGCCTGCTCGGGCGGCGCGCGCATGCACGAGGGCGCCGTGTCGCTGATGCAGATGGCGAAGACCTGCGGCGCGCTGCAGCGCTGCAACGCCGCCGGCATCCCGACCATCTCGGTGATGACGCATCCGACCACCGGTGGCGTCACCGCGTCGTTCGCGTCGGTGTGCGACCTGCTGATCGCCGAGCCGGGTGCCTTGATCGGCTTCGCCGGCCCGCGCGTCATCGCGACGACCATCAAGAAGGAACTGCCGAAGGGCTTCCAGCGCTCGGAGTTCCTGCTCGAGAAGGGCCAGATCGACCGCATCGTGCCGCGCAGCCAGCTGCGTGATGAACTGGGCCGCCTGCTCGCCTACGCGACCGGACGCGATCCGGTGGCCGTGTTCAAGGCGCAGCCGGTCGCGGTCGAGGCCGAAGCGGTGGTCGCGGCCGCCGTGGTGCCGCCGGCCGACGAGGCCAAGGCGAAGAAGAAGACCAAGGCCAAGAAGTGAAGGCGCTCGCCGCCGGGGCAGTGCGCACATGGCGCTGAAGCCGCTGCGGCCAGTGCCGCGTGGCGGGCCCAGTGCCCGCTTCCAGGGGCGCTACAAGACGACGCCCGAGGACTTCGCGGTCGACGAACTCGCCGCCTACGAGCCGAGCGGTCAGGGCGACCACATCTGGCTGTGGGTCGAGAAGCGCGGCTTGTCGACGTTCGACCTGCTGCGCGAGCTGAGCATCCGGCTCGATCGCGACGAACGCAGCTTCGGCGTCGCCGGCCTCAAGGACGCGCAGGCGATCAGCCGGCAGTGGGTCAGCATCGAGCACGTCGATCCGGCGCAGTGCCGCGGCCTGCAGGGCGAACGGTTCGTCGTGCGCGACGTGCGTCGCCACGGCAACAAGCTGCGCCTTGGCCATCTACGCGGCAACCGCTTCGCGATCACGCTGCGCGGCACGCAGTCCGGCGACCTCGACCTGGCGCGCCAGAACCTCGCCGACCTCGCCGTGCGCGGGGTGCCGAACTACTTCGGCGAGCAACGCTTCGGCAAGCGCGGCGCGAACCTGCAGAAGGGCCTCGACGTGCTGCGCGGCGATCCGCGCGCGTTCGCGCACCGCATGCCGCGGCGCGTGTTCGGCCTCGTGCTGTCGGCGGTGCAGAGCGAGGTGTTCAACCGCGTCGTCGCCGCGCGCATCCAGGGCCTCGGCCAGCTGCTGCCCGGCGACCTGGCGTGGAAGCACGACAACGGCTCGGTGTTCCTGGTCGAGGACCCGGCGGTCGAGCAGCCGCGCGCCGACGCGTTCGCGATCTCGCCGAGTGGCCCGATGCCGGGGCCGGAGATGACCCTGCCCGGTGGTGAGGTCGCGGCGATCGAGGCCGCGGCGCTGCAGGTGCTGGAGATCGACGTCGCCGCGTTCGGCAAGCTGCCGTTCCGGCTCGCGCGCGGCGAACGGCGACCGCTGCGCGTGCCGTTGACGGTGCCCGAGGTGGTCGCGGTCGATGGTGGACTGCGGGTGTCGTTCGTGCTGCCGAAGGGCGCCTACGCGACGTCGGTGTTGCGCGAGCTGCTGGTCGACACGATCTGGTTCGGTCCCGGCGACGACTGAGAGTCAGTCGGCGGCGAAGTCGGCGAGCCCCGAGGTGCGCTGCGGCCAGTGCGCGAGGGCGGGCCCCAGCAGGCCGGGATCCGCGAGCAGCACGGCGCGCCGGCGCGCGCGGCTGATGCCGGTGTAGAGCAGCGGCGCCTGCCAGCCCGGCCCGGCGCGGTCCGGCATCGACAGCAGGATGGTGTCGTACTCGCTGCCCTGCGCCTTGTGCACGGTCATCGCCCACGCGGTCTCGTGCGCCGGCAAGCGCAGCGGCTGCACCTGCCGCACGCTGCCGTCGCTGCCCTGGAACGCCACCATCGGCCGGCCTTCCGGGGTCTTCACGACGACGCCGAGGTCGCCGTTCCACAAGCGGCTCTGCGAGTCGTTCTGCGTCACCAGCACCGGCCGGCCCGGGTACCACGGCGAGTCGACGCGCACACCGCGTTGCTGCAGCAGGGCCTCGACGCGCCGGTTCCAGGCGAGTGCGCCGAGCGGACCGTGGCGGGTCGCGGTCAGGATGCGCACGGTGGCAAGGGCTGCCAGCGCCTGTTCGGCCGTGCGCGCGGTCGTTGCGGCGAACAGCAGCGGTGCGATCTCGGCGAGGGCGCGCTCGGCATCGGCGGCGTGCAGCAGGTCCGCGTGGCCGGCGCGCAGCGAGGTGAGGGCCGCCGCGGTGTCGCGGTCGGCGAGCGCTCGCGCGAACCCGCCGATGCCGGGCTGTTGGCCGAAGCGGTGGTTTTCGCGCAGCGCGATGGTGTGGTCGGCGAGTGGCGACGCCGGGCTCTGCGTCGGCAGCACCATGCCGGTGGCCGCCTGCACGAAGGTGGCCAGCTGGCTGCCGACGCCGCGCTCGGGCTTCGCCGCGCGGCACAGTTCGCCGAGCACCTGGCCGGCCGCGATGGCGGCGAGCTGGTCGCGATCGCCGACCAGCAGCAGGCGCGCGTTCG
>CAMAUH010000340.1 GCA_945861365.1 Candidatus Kuenenia stuttgartensis | reverse complement strand
GCGATGGCGCGTCGCCATGATGCGCCGCTTCCCCGGAGACCCCGATGCGCAAACTGCTTCTCGCGTTCGTTCCAGCCCTGTTGTTCGCGGCCTGCAAACACGACCACGCTGCCGCCAGCGACCATCCGCTCGGCGGTGGTTGGGTGCAGGACACCGGCAGTGCCGCCAAGGGTTTCAGCCTGACGTTCAACACCAAGGGCTCGGAGTGCCAGCTGCACACCGCCCCGGCCGCGGATGGCTTGCACGACCACCTGGACGGCACCTACACGTTCGACGCCGCGACCAAGGCGCTGACCGTCAAGGCGAAGCTGCTCGGCGATGGCAAGGCCGACACGTGGACGGGCACCGTCGCTGCCGGGCGGCTCGAACTGGCCGGCGGCACCGACAAGGTCGTCATGAAGCCGGGCGATCCGCACGGCCACTAGGCTCCAAGGCGCGGCCGCGCGGTCGCCAGCCCTCGCAAATCGGCCGGCGCGGACTATCCTGCGCCGCTTGCCCATGACCTCCACGCCGCACTCCGATACCACGACGGAAGGGATCCGCGTCCGCGCCGCGGCCGAGTATCTGCGGCCGGAGAACCTGCCACGCGAGTATGGCGTGCCCGACAGCGGCAAGCCGAGCTTCGTCTATCGCTACCGCATCCAGCTGACCAACGTCGGCGACAAGGCGGCGAGGTTGCTGTCGCGCCACTGGATCATCGTCGACAGCGAAGGTCGTTCGGAGGACGTGCGTGGCCGCGGGGTCGTGCGCGAGTTCCCGAAGCTCGCGCCGGGCGAGAGCTACAGCTACAGCAGCTTCTGCCCGCTGCCGACGACCTGGGGCACGATGGAAGGCAGCTACACGTTCGAACGCGACGACGGCGCGCGCTTCCAGGTCAGCATCGGCCGCTTCTTCCTGGTGCCGTCGGCGCCGCGGCTGCAGCTCGAATCGCCGTCGAGCTGACGTTCGCCGCTAACACGCACGGACGCGCGGCGTCCGGTTCGCCACACGACGCATGGCTGGCGACGGCTCCGCGCAATGGACCGAACTGGTGAAGCGGGCGCAACGCGGCGATCGCGAGGCGTGTGCCGGCCTGTACGCGGAGTTCGCGCGCACCGTGCACGCGATCGTGCTCGGCCACGTTGGCGCCGCCGTCGCCGAGGACGTCACGCAGGAGGTGTTCTGCTCGGTGTTCGCATCGCTCGCTCGTCTGCGGGAGCCGGCCGCGTTCCCGGCGTTCGTCTGCACCGCGGCGCGCAACGCCGCGTGCTCTGCGCTGCGGCAGAAGCGGCGCACGCCGCGCCATGAATCGCCCGACGAGCTCGCGGCCGGCGGCCCGTCGCCGGTCGCGCGCGCCGAGCAGCGCGAAGCGGCCGAACGTGTGCACGCCGTGATCGCGACGTTGCCGGAGGCCTACCGCGAGACGCTGCTGCTGCGGCTCGTCGCGGGGCTGTCCGGCGCGGAGATCGCCGAACGCACGGGCCTGACGCATGGCTCGGTGCGCGTGAACCTGACGCGCGGCATGGCGCTGTTGCGTCCGTTGCTGCAGGAGGCAGGCTTGCCATGAGCGAACGCGACGACGCGCTGTTCGATCCGACCTTGCCGCCGGATCCCGAGCTCGCGGCCCTCGAGCGTGCGCTGCTGCCGCTGCGGTGGCAGCCGCGGCCGTTCGATCCGGCGCTGTTGCCGCCGCCGCGTTCGCCGCGCTTGCGGCCGTGGCTCGCGCTGGCGGCGTTGCTGCTGGTCGGTGTCGCCGTCGCGTGGTGGTGGCTGCCGGCGATGGCGCCGCTGCAGCCCGAAGGTGCACCGCGCCAGTTCACGGCAGTGGAGCAGCCGTTGACGATTCCGCTCGGCGACCTCGCCGAGATCACGTTGCGCCCCGGCAGCACGCTGCGGTTCGAGCACTGGCGGCCCGCCGAGGCGCGCTTCGCGCTGCTGCGCGGCAGCCTGGAAGTGCGTGTGCAGCCGCCGCCGAAGGTGGCACCGGGCTTCTTCGTCGTCGACACGCCGCTCGGCCGCGTCGTCGACATGGGCTGTCGCTACACGCTGGAACTGCGCGACGACGGCAGCGCGCGCGCCGTGGTGACCGAAGGTGCGGTGGCGTTCGTGCGCGGCGAACGCACGGTGTTCGTGCCGGTCGGTGCCGCGGTCGAAGTGCGCGCCGATGGCGTGCGCACGCCGCTGTTCGGCGATGCCAGCGAAGAGCTGATGAAGGCAGTCGTCGAGTACGACCTGGCCCTCACGGCGCCGGATCCGTCGCGGCGCGGCCAGACCGTCAAGCAGGTGCTCGCGGCCGTGCGCGATGCGCGCGATTCGCTGGTGCTGTGGCACCTGCTGCGCGATCCGGCCGCGATGTTCCGCGAACCTGCGGAGCAGGCGCTGCTCGACCTCGTCGGCGCGCCGCTGCCGAACACCAAGGCGCAGTCGTTCGATCCGGAGGAGTGGCTGGCGTTCCTGCGGCTGCGTGCGTGGCCGAGCAACGGCAAGTGAAGCCTGTGCGCGTGGCCGAACGTCGCCTTGCCCGGCTCCGCACGCGCGCGTAGGTTCGCTGCGTGCCAACGATCCTGCTCGGCGAACCCGATCTCCCACTGTCGACCCTCGTAGCACTCAGCCGGCCCGGTGCGCGCATCGCGCTGTCGCCCGCTGCCAAGAAGCGCGTGCAGCGCTGCCGCAAGGTGGTCGAGGACGCGGTCGCGACCGGCGCGACGATGTACGGCATCAACACGGGTTTCGGCAAACTCGCCGGCGTGCGCATTCCCGACGAGCAGTTGGCACAGTTGCAGAAGAACCTGCTGCTGAGCCACGCGACCGGCGTAGGCGAACCGCTGCGCCTGCCGCAGAGCCAGCTGGCGTTCGCGCTGCGCATCCACAACCTGGCCCTCGGCCACTCGGGCGTGCGCATGGCACTGCTCGAGCAGGCGATCGCGTTGTGGAACGGCGGCTACATCCCGGTGATCCCGTCCCAGGGGTCCGTCGGTGCGTCCGGCGACCTGGCGCCACTGAGCCACATGGCGCTGCCGCTGATCGGCTACGGCGAAGTGCACCACGACGGACGCGTGATCGCCGGCGCCAAGGCGCTGGCGCAGCTCGGCCGCACCCCGCTCCAGTTGCGCGAGAAGGAAGGTCTGGCGCTGATCAACGGCACGCAGATCATGACGGCGATCGGCTGCCTCGTGCTGCACGAGGCGCTGCTGTGCAGCAAGGCAGCGGACATCGCCTGCGCGATGTCGGTCGAAGCGCTGCGCGGCACCGAGAAGGCGTTCCAGCAACGCATCCACGCGCTGCGGCCGCATGTGGGGCAGCTGGCGACCGCGGCCAACTTGCGTTCGTTGCTGGCAGGCAGCAAGGTGATGCCGAGCCACGCGAACTGCGGCAAGGTGCAGGATGCCTACTCGCTGCGCTGCGCGCCGCAGGTGCACGGCGCCAGCAAGGACGGCATCCGCTACGCGCTCGACGTGCTGGTCACCGAGGCCAACTCGGTCACCGACAACCCGCTGGTGTTCGAAAACGGCGACGTGGTCAGCGGCGGCAACTTCCACGGCCAGCCGGTCAGCCAGGCGATGGACTTCCTGGCGATCGCGGTCAGCACGCTGGCGAACATCAGCGAACGGCGCATCGAGCAGATGGTCAACCCGGACATCTCCGGGCTGCCGCCGTTCCTGGCGAAGAACCCCGGGCTCGAGAGCGGGTTCATGATCCCGCAGGTGGTGGCGGCGTCGCTGTGCTCGGAGAACAAGACGCTCGCGCATCCGTCGAGCGTCGACACGATCCCGACGTCGGCGAACCGCGAGGACCACGTGTCGATGGGCGTGACGGCGGCCCGGCATGCGGACCAGGTGGTCGCGAACACGGCGAAGGTGCTCGGCATCGAGCTGCTGTGTGCGGCGCAGGGGCTGGATCTCGGCGGCAAGCTGCGGCCGGGGGTGGGGGTGTTCGCGGCGTACCAGGCGCTGCGCAAGGTGGTGCAGGGCTTGGATGGCGATCGCTACCTGGCGCCCGATCTGGCGGCGGCGGAGCGGTTGGTGCGGGAGGGCGTGCTGGTGGCGGCGGCGGAGAAGAAGGTCGGCGCGCTGGCGGTGTGAGGGTGGGCGCCATGTGGCAGGCCGTGCCGATCCCGTATGTGTGCGAGCGCGTGATCGCGTTCTCGCTGCCTGACGCGGATGGCATGCTCGTGGTCTCGTACGAGGGCATGCACTGGGTCCGTTGGCGCGAGCAGGTGTCCGTCGTGCACGACGCGCGGTTCGCCGAGTATGTGGCCTACGATCCGGGGAACGGTGTCGCGCAGTGGCGGGGACGTAGCTACCCGATGGTGGGGTTGCATGGCGGCCCGGCGATCCGGGCCTCAGCGCGCGGTGAGACGTTGGAATGGCGTCGCGAGGCGGAGACTGTTGCCGTGGTCAGAGACGGGGTGACGGAGTTCCTGGCGCACTGTGAGGACGCCTCCGGCGATTGGGCGGCAGTGACGTTCGGTGCCGATGGGGATTGGTTCGCACTGGGGCTGCCGTACCGGGTGTCGGTGTGGCGGCGCGTTCCCGATCGCTGACAGCCGGCCCAGTGCTTCTGGCCATCCCTGCACTGCTACGCTCCCGCACCGCATGCAGGCCGTCACCTTCGACTCCCCGTTCCACGTCGCCTGCACCTCCGTCGCCGAGCCGCGCCTGCTCGCCGACACCGACGCCATCGTGCGCGTCGAACTGACCGCCATCTGCGGCAGCGACCTGCACGTCTACCGCGGCGTCGAACGCGGCCTCGACCGCGGCACCGTGCTCGGCCACGAGTTCCTCGGCACCGTCGTGGAAGCGGGCAGCGCGGTGCAGCGCGCGCAGAAGGGCACGCGCGTCGTGGCGCCGTTCAGCGTCAACTGCGGCGCGTGCTGGTTTTGCGAACGCGGGCTGACGAGCCGCTGCGTCGACAGCCAGTTGTTCGGTTGGGTGCAGGACGGGCGCGGGCTGCACGGCGCGCAGGCCGAGTACGTGCGCGTGCCGCACGCCGATGCGTCGCTGGTCGCGGTGCCGCA
>CAMAUH010000339.1 GCA_945861365.1 Candidatus Kuenenia stuttgartensis | reverse complement strand
CGCGCCGAAGTGCGCACCCGGCTCGGCTTGCCCGAGCACTTCGTGCTGCACGTCGGCACCGTGCAGGCCCGCAAGAACGTCGACCTCGTCGTCGATGCGGTGCGGTTGCTGCGACAGCGCGGCTTGCCGCACCGCGCCGTCGTCGTCGGCCGCGCCGGCTGGCTGGCGGAGCGCGCCGTGCGTTCGATCCAGCAGGACGACACCGCGCTGTGGCTGCAACACGTCGCCGCCGCGGACCTGCCGGCGGTGTATGCGATGGCGGACGCGTTCGTGTCGCCATCGGCGTACGAGGGCTTCGGCTTCGCGGTCGCCGATGCGCTGGCGGCCGGCGTGCCGACGGTGATCAGCGATGTCAGTTCGCTACCGGAGTTGTGTGGGGACGCGGCGGTGCGGCTGCCGGCACTGAACGCGCCGGCGATCGCGACGGCACTCGAGGCCCTGCTCCGCGATCCCACCCACATGGCGACCCTGCGCCAGCGCGGTGTCGAGCGCGCGCGCCAATTCGATTGGCGCCGGGCCGCCGCCGGGCACCTGGCGGCCTATCGCGGCGCCGCCGGCCGCTGACCCTGCGGCCGCGATCCGCCGCTCAGCCCTTCTTGCCCTTGCGCAGGATGTCGAGCAGTTCGCGATCCAGATCCGCGCCGCCCCCGTTCGCGCCCGGCGCCGGCGCCGCAGCCCCGCCATCGAGACCGCCGAGCACGCGATCCAACGCCGACATCGCCTTGCCCTCGTCGGCACCCAGCACCGCATCGAGCGCCGAACGGCGCTGCTCGGCATCGTCGTTCGCATCGAGCGCCGCGAACGCTTCCTGCATCGAGGCCTGCACCGACTTCGCCGTCGGCACGATGCCCAGCGACTGCACGGCGGACGCATCCCCGGTCGACGACAGGATGCCCTCGCCGCTGAGCCGGATCAGCAACTGGTAGACGTCGAACAGCGGCAGTCCGAGGGCGGCCACCAGCGAACGCGGTGTGGTGTCGCCGTTGATCTGCGACAACAGCTTGATCTCGAGCACGCCCAGCGCGACGTCCCCCATGCGCGCATACATGTCGGCCCGCGGCTCGAGTGGCGCATCGGGGTTCGGGAACACCTGCAGCATCTGCTTCCAGTCGTCGAGCAGCTTGCTGCCTTCCAACAGGATCGAGGTCACGCCGAGGCGCTGGTCCCAGGCTTCGGCGAACTGCGGCAGCTTCGTCAGCTTGCGGTAGTAGAAGGCGTACGGCTCCTGCTCGCGCATGAAGTCGAACAGCACTTCCTTGCCGAACGTGCGCATGACGTCGCGCAGCTCTTCCTTGCGGAACACGCCCTTGTCGCTCAGCGTCAACAGCACCGGCACGCCCTCGCGCGCCCGCACGCTCTCCGCCTCGGTGATCAGCGCTTCCGGGATCTCGCGGTGCCGCATCGAGTCGCCGGGCAGCACGCGCCGGATCATGTGGTGCGGGTCGAGGAACCAGACGCGGCCATCGCGCAGGTAGACGTCGAGGCGGTTGTCGCCCTTCTCGAGGCTCAGGCAGCCGAGATGCTTGCCAGACGACAGCATCTGCAGCACTTCCTCGACCGAGATGAAGTCGGTGCGGCCGGCGAAGTTGAAGTCGCGCGCACCGGACGTGGAGCGGATCAGGGTCTGGTCGAAGGCCTTGGCGAACTCCGACAGCGTCGTCACCGAGAACAGCACGCCCATCACCCACTCGGCCGCCCGCAGCGCCGTCACCTCGTCCTCGCTGCGCAGGAACAGGTGCATGCCGCGACGCATGCGCGTGAAGAGCAGTTCGCCGAGGAAGTCGCGCGTGTCGGTCTTGGTGCCGTCCATGCGCAGCTTGCGCTCGACGAGCTCCCGCACCCGCGTCTGCATGTTCACGAACTCGGCTTCGTAGACCTCGTCCGACTTGTTGACGAGGCCATCGATCAGCGCCCCGATGCTGGCCTTCAGTTCGGCTGCGAACTCGGCGGGCGTCTTGGTTGGGGCTTTCGCGGAATCGGCCATCGGCAGTCGTTGTTCGGCCGTGCGCCCCCTCCCACTTGACGCGACTGCAGAAGGCATCCGCAAGGCGCGCAAGCCTTGCCAGCCCCTGGCAGCCGCGCCCCCCACTGGCCTACAAAGAGGGCGGCGCACCATCGACCGACTCCAGAGTCCAGCTGGCACGGGCGAAGTGCCGATGCCAAGGCCACTGCGAGGGCCAAGCCACGTGAACGACACCACCACCGAAGCCTGGCGGGCAGCCCGCGCCGTCCTCGAACAGCTGAACCTGCGGGAAGCCGAGGCCACCCGTCGACTCACGTCGGGACACCGCTCCTCGTTGCCGATCGTCGCCGATGGCCAGGCCGGTCGCAGCTTCCTGCTGAAGTACTACCTGCCCATCGCACCCGACGCGATCCTGCCTGCCGGCAGCCGCGGGCTCGACTACAGCCGCCGCGAAGCCGGCTTCTACCGCCTGCTGGACAGCATCGACCCGGAACGCCGCGACTTCCCCGCGCCTCGCACGATCGCGTTCGGCCCGGGCGACCCACCGCAATGGCTGCTGCTCGAGTGGATCCCCAGCGCCGTGGGCCCCGCCGAGGAAGTGATCGGCCAGGACCACGTCCTGGAACTGCTGGACCGCCTCGCCAAGGTACCTACCGAACGGCTGCTCGGCCGGCGCGGCCTGCCGCTCGAGCACTGGGATCCGATCGGCTACCTCGACCGCACGCGGGCCATGTACGACTCGGTGCTGTTCGTGCTCGGCGAACCACGCTGGCGCTACGTGCAGCGGTTCTTCAGTGAGGCCGTGCGCTGGACCGACGGCCGCAAGCACGTGCTGGTGCACGGCGACTTCCACGAGAGCAACATCGTCGTGACCGACGAGGGCCGACCGTTCCTGGTCGACTTCGAGTGCGTCGGCATCGGCAACCGCGACCACGATCTGGCCTGGTTCTGGATCCACAGCCAGCGCCACCCCGAGTGGAAGCGCCAGCTGGTGAACCGGTGGTTCGGCGGCGCGGTCGGCGGCGACCGCATCCGGGCCGAGTGGGGCATCCGGGCAACGCTCGTCTACCTGGCCCTGCGCCGGCTGCGCTATGGCTACCTGACCGCCGGCGAGGAGGACGCCACCCGCAGCGCCAACCTGGCCCTGCTCGACGCCGCCCTCGATGGCGGTGCCAGCCTGTTCCCGAAGTCCGGCGCTTCGACCGCCTAGCCGCAGCGGCAGTTGGTGCCGCAACGGTGTGGCACCGGGGGCCTCGTTCGCAGTGCCGCGCCCGACAAGTGCGCATGAGAACGGAACTTGTGCGCACGCACCCGCGCCAGAAGGGCGTGGCACACTCATTGAGTAAGTGTGGGCATGGACTTGCGCGCAGCCGACCCGACGCAACGCACCGCCTCCGACGAAGACTTGGTCGCCGAACTGCAGGCGGGCCACACCGACGCGGCGCTGACCGAACTCGAAGCCCGTTATGGCCGCCGCATCCTGCACTTCGTGCAAGGCATGGTGCGCGACAGCCACCTGGCGCAGGACGTGACCCAGGAGGTGTTCGAGAAGGTGCTGTGCAAACACGACCTCTACCGGCCCGGCACGAACTTCCGGGCCTGGCTGTTCGAGGTGGCGCGCAACCAAGCGCTGACCGCGCTGCGCTCCCGCCAACGGCTGCCGCGCCCGATCAGCAGCGTGCAGCCGGTCGACGGTCCGGACCTGCTGGAGGCGATGGTCGCGCCGCCCGAGGGCAAGGAACTGGAGGAAGCCGAGTTCATGGCGGCGTTCCAGGCCGCGGTCGACGAACTGCCCGAACACTACCGCTGCGTGTTCGACGCCTGCGTGCGCCAGGGCAAGGCCTACCAGGATGCTGGCCTCGAACTCGGGCTGCCCACCGGCACGGTGGCGATCCGCATCATGCGCGCGCGCAAGCGCCTGTTCACGACGCTGCAACACCACCTCGGCCGCCTGCGCCGGCCGCCGGCCTGCTTCCAGTGAGCGCGCCCGGCGGCGTCAGCGGTTGATCGCGACGCCCATCTGCGCGAACGCCGCATCGACCAGCGGCTCCCAGCCCCGGTTGGCGGCCGGGCTGGCCGGGCTCGGATGCGGGATGCGCCCGATCGCGACGCCATCGCCGAGCACGGCCCGCGCCCGCTGCTCGGCCCAAGCGCCGACGCCGACCACGAGCTGCGGCCGCAGCGCCGCCACCACCTGCCTCAGCAGGCGATCGCAGATCGCGAACACCGGCGCCATCTCCGCCTTCGGCAGCTTGTCCGGCGTCAGGTTGGCGCCGCTGTCGGCGACGAACGCGAGCGGACAGTAGTTGGTGACGAAGAAGCGCTCGGCGAACCGCTCGGGCGTGCCGAACCGGCTCCTGGCCCAACCCCACAGGCGCTTGCCGCTGACCTCCGAACGCGTGCAGCCGAGCCCCGACACGGGCCGCTTGTCGTGCACATGCGCCGGTTGCCGCACGCTGCCGCGCAGGCCCAGCCAATCGCGCACCGCGGCGACTTCGCCGAACGGCACGCCGGTCTGCACCATGCCGAACGGGCCAGGGTTCATGCCGACCAGCAGCACTTCCTTGTGGCCGCGGCCGAAGCGATCGAGCCACGCGTGATGCAGCTCGCTGGCGTAATCGAGCGGGTTGTAGACACACGCCACCGGCGGACCGAACCGCAGGGGCCGCAGCGCTTCGACGGCGGCCTCGGTGGCCTCGAGCAACGACATGGTGCGTGCTGTAGCAGCGGCGCCGCACCGACTCAATCGCGAGGGCCGCGTTCCTGTCAGTCGTCGCGGTAGCCGAGCGCGACCAGCAGGCACGGACCGAACGCGATCACGTGGATGCCAGCGGCGCGCGCGGCCGCGATCGCCGTCGCATCCTCGGCCCCCGGCTGGAACCAGAGGTGCTGCACGCCGGCAGCCTGGGCATCCGCGACGATCGCCGCAGCAGCCGCCGGCGGCGCCACGATCGACACCGCGCGCGGAGCGCCCGGGATCGCCCGCAACGAGGCATGGCAAGGCACGCCTTCGACCTCGGTCAGCTTCGGGTTGAC
>CAMAUH010000338.1 GCA_945861365.1 Candidatus Kuenenia stuttgartensis | reverse complement strand
GCCGGTCGGTGGGCGTGTGGTGTTGCGGCCGGCGAAGACCCGGTTCCGCCACTTGGGGCTCGGACCGATGCACTTCTTCCAGGTGCTGCACGGCAAGTTCGGCTTCGCGACGATCGCCAAGCCGCACGGCTGAACGTCGCGGCAGCGCTCAAGTCGGGATCCCCTGCAGCCGATGCCATCGGCGTGATGCGATCCCTCCGTCGCGGCTTCCTGTTCGCCTTCGGCCTGCTGGCAGCGGCCTGCGGCTCCCTCAACTACACCGCGGACCTGGCGCGGAACGACCTGTTCTACGTCGACGTGCCGTTCGCGACCAAGTCGCCAGGAGATCGGCCGGTGCACGTGCTGCCGGTCGCCGATGCGCGCGATGCGTCGGTCATGCCGGCGCACGAGCGCGGCTTTCCGATCACCTACGCCGGCGACGATTTCTGGGAGCGGCCGGTGCCCGTGATGGTCGGCGACGTGCTGCTGCGCCAACTGCAGGACAGCCGGCTGTTCCCGGCGGTCTGCGACGGCGTGCAGGCCGAAGCCCTGCTGGTGAAGCCGACCCTGGTCGCGTTCACGACCGCGTCGATCGAGGGCATCTCGGGCTCCCGTTCGTTCGCCGAGGTCGGACTGAAGCTGCAGGTGTTCGGTCCCGCCAACGGCAACGGCAAGCGGTCGGTGCTGCTGGAACGCGTCTACGCGAACCGGCAGGCGACCCAGCAGGAACTGCATCCGACGAGCCCGTACCGGTTGGTCGGTCGCGCGCTGCAGCAGGCCATCAGCAAGGCCTTGCTCGAACTCGATGGCAGCAACATCGCGCGCAGCACGGTGCCTGATGATCGCAAGGCCGAGATCGAGATCGCGGTGGAAGCGGCCACGAGTCGCTGATTCCTGAGGTCTTTTGGCATGTGGCGAGGGGTTGACCCGTCCGATGGGGATGCCCAACATCCGGTCGCGCCGGATCTCGCTCGATGCCTGAACAAGACCCCCAATTGGAAGTCGTGTCGCCTTCGCATGGCGACGACACCGAACAGCTGCTGCATCGGTGGCACAAGGGGGACAAGGCGGCCTTGCACGAGCTCGTGCAGCGCGACATGCCGTGGATCCGAAGCCGGGTTCGCCAGCGTCTGGGTGAGGCGCTGCGGCAGCACGGCGACACCGATGACTTCCTGCACGAAGCGGTGCTGGACATCCTCAGCTACACGCCGCGCTTCCTCGCCACCGATCGCGACGTGTTCCGGCGGCTGGTGACCCGCATCGTCGAGAACACGCTGCGCGGCCAGAGCGAGTTCTATTCGCGCTTGCGGCGCGATCGCGGGCGCTCGGTGCCGTTGCCGGACGATTCGGTGCTCGATCTCGACGCGCAGCGCCGCACCGGCACCACGCCGAGCCAGCACGCGGCCCGCAGCGAGGAAGAAGCGTGGCTGCGGTTGGCGCTCGATCTGATCGAGCCGGAGGATCGCGACGTCATCGTCATGCGCGAATGGAACGGCGAAGCGTTCGCCGACATCGGTGTGAGGCTCGGCATCCCTGAGAACACGGCGCGCATGCGCTTCGCCCGCGCGCTCGGTCGGCTGGCGGCGCAGGTCGAAGCGTTGCGGCGCGGCATCGTCTGAGCGCCGTCACGGCTGCAGTGGCAGCACGACGCGGGCACCGACGTTCTGCATCTTGAAGTCCTGCGACTCGTGCAGGGCCCGCCCGCCACTGCGAGCGCTCTGCAGATCGTGGGCGAAGGTGCCGCCGCGGAACACGATCCAGTCCTGCCCCCACATCGCCTGCGAGCGACCGTTGCCCGGCCGCGCAGGGAATTGGTAGCGACCGGCCGGGTCGTCGACCATCTCGGCGACGTTGCCGTGCATGTCGTGCAGGCCGAACGCGTTCGCGCCGAGCGAGCCGATCGGCGCAATGCCCGGGTGGCCGTCATCGACGCCGGCCTCCAGGGTCCACCTCGCGCCGGCGCGCCTGGCGGATTCGTCGCTCACGTTGGCAAAGACACCGGCACCGGTGCGAGGCCCGAAGTGGAACGGCGTCGACGTACCCGCGCGACAGCCGTACTCCCATTGGGCTTCGGTCGGCAGAAGGAGGCCGAGCGGCACGATCACGGCCTTCAGGCGCCGTTGCGATATGGACACGGCCGGGAGCTTCGCGGTGGCCTTCTGGCCGGTGCTCTCCACCCGGGTGTCGCGCACGCGCGCCTCCCCGCCTGGGCCGGCGAGGCGAAGCAGCTGGGCCTCGGTCAGCTCGTACTTGCCACAGTAGAAGGGCTGCAGGGGCATTTCGCGCAGCGGGGATTCCGTGGCCAGCGCATCCGTGTCGTAGTTGGGGCCATCGCGGTCATCCTTCTGGGCGCCCATCGTGAAGGACCCGCCCGGCAACAGCACGACGATGATGCCGGTGTCGTCGGTCAGCTCGTAGCGCCCGTCGGCGCCAACGGTCGGAGCTTCGCGGTCGGTGGCGCCGGAGGGCAGATGCACGAACTCCCACAGCCCCGACACCGGGTCCGTGCGCAAGGGCAGCAGGTCGCAGCGCGGCGGCAGTTGCAGCCCGGCGAAGCGTGGATCGTCTGCGACTGCGCCCGTCGCCTCGCGCCAGCGATCGGCGGCTCCGACGATCGATCGGCGATGGTAGACGGCGGTCGCGGTGATGCGCGCGCGCAGCCAATCGGCGCGTGAGGACGGTCCGCTGCAGAAGGCTGCCAGTCGCGTCACCAATCCTGAGACCTGGTCGTGCAGGAACTGCTGTTCGTCGGTCGGCAAGCGCCAGCTGCGGTTGGCGGCGAGTCGGGTGTCCAGTTCGGCCCGCGTGGCGCGCAGCGCCTCGAGGCGCTTCCGGTGGTCGGCGACGTTGCCTTGCCCGCTCCCGATCGCGGCCTCGCGGAACGCGATCTCGCGGTCGGCCTGGTGGATCGGTTCGTCGTACCCGATCCGCGTGCGATCGGCGGCGACATCGGCGGCAGTCGGGGGAAGTGCCTGGTCGCGGAGTTCGGCGAGCAGTTGCTCCAACCTCGGCAGTTCGGCGGCGAGCGGCGCGGCCTCGTCGTGCAACCACGCTTCGATGCGGGGGACTTCGGCCGGATCGATGCCCCGAAAGTCGATGGCCTGCGCCTGCGCCCGGTCGAGGCGGACGCCGAGGCTCAGGCGCTGCCGCCGGTCCAGCGCTGCGGAGGCTCGGGTGCGTTCGCTGGCGAGTGCGGTGCGCTGTTGCCACTCGAGCGCGAGCAGCGCGATCGCTGCACCGGTCGCTACCGCGACCGTGGTCAGTCGCCACGGCTTCTTGCGCAGCCAACCGACGGCGCGTTGGAGGTGGCCCGGCGGGCGGGCTTGCGTCGGTCCTCCCGCCAGGATCGCGCGCAGGTCGGCGGCGAAGTCGCCGACCGAGGCATAGCGGCGGGCAGGGTCGCGGCTGAGAGCCTTCCCGAGTACTGCGGCGAGGTCGGCGCCGAGCTGCGGGGCGAATCGGCGTGGATCGGGGGCCTCATCGCGTTGCAGGCGCAGCGCGAGTTCCGCCGGCGAACCGGCGGGGAACGGGACCCGCAAGGTCACGGCTTCGAACAGCGTCGCGGCGAGCGAGAACTGGTCGCTGCGGTGGTCGCCGGGTTCGCCGCGGGCCTGCTCTGGCGCCATGTAGGTCGGGGTTCCGGCGCCCGTGGCACTGGCGTCGCTACCGAGCTGCCGCGCGATGCCGAAGTCCGCGAGCAGCGCACGGCCATCGCGGTGCAGCAGCACGTTGCCGGGTTTCACGTCGCGGTGCACGACGCCCGCGGCATGCGCGAAGGCCAGCGCGTCGGCGATGTCGGCGACCAGCGCGACCATCGTGGTCGCGGCACTGGCGTGCAGTTGCCAGCGTTCGCCGACGGCGTCGGTCGCAATGGGCGCCGCATCCGTTCCGCTGGCGACGGCACCCGCCTGCACCGCGTCGCGCACTTTCGCCGTGGTGGCCACATCGCCGTTGTCGCGCAGTCGTTCCAACACGACGGCCAGCGAGCAGCCGTGGACCAGTTCCATCGCGATGTGTGGCAGCCCCGCGTGGGTGCCGGCGTCGAGCACCCGCACGATGGCGGGATGGGCGAGGCTGGCCAGCAGGCGCGCTTCCCGTTGGAATCGCAGCAGCGCGCCTTCACTGCCGGTTGTCGACTGTGGCCCGAGGATCTTCAGGGCGATGCGGCGCTCCAGTCCCGGCTGCAAGGCGGCGAACACCCGGCTATTGCCGCCGCGGCCGATCTCGTGCAGCAGCAGGTAGGGACCGAGGTGCTGGCCGGCGCCGGCACTGCCGGCGAACAGGGAATCGAGGTTCCACGTCATGGCATCACGTCGCGCACGGCGCGGCAGCCGACCAGTTGGCTGACATAGGTCTTGTTGCCGAGAACGCTGCGGTCGGCGCTGCGCACGTTGGCCAGCGCGTGCTCGGAGCTGCCACCGCGGATCGCGAAGTTCGTCTGCATGTAGTCGGCGATGCCTTCCCCGCGCCCCTCGCTGCGTTGGCGCGATGCGGGTGCCTTCGCGTCGTCGACGTGCTCGCTGACATTGCCATGCAGGTCATGCAGTCCGAATGCGTTCGCCAGGTAGCTGCCGATCGGACTGGGGTGCGTATGGCCGTCGTCGAGGTACTGCTCGTGCCGGCGCCCGGTGGTCGCCGAACCGCTGTTGCGGTCGCCGAAGTTGGCATGCTGCGGCGCGTCCTCCCGTTCGCCGAAGCTCCACGGCCCGGTCGTTCCCGCACGACAGGCGTACTCCCATTGCGCCTCCGTCGGCAGCTGCAGGCGGACTGTTTCCAGAGTCAACGCGGCTCGCTGCTGCGGCACGCTGTCCACCGGCCAGGTCGGGCTGGCCTTCGTGTGGCCGTGCTCGGCGGAGTGGTAGCTCGGTCGATCGCCGGCCAGGCGGTGCCACTGCGCTTGCGTGATCTCGTACTTGCCGCAGAAGAACGGATCGAGCCGCACCTGCTGCACCGGTCCTTCGTCGCGCGCGGCGGCCGGATCATGGTTGGGACCGTCCGGATCCTGCGCTTGCGCGCCCATCGAAAACCACCCGCCCGGCAGCAGCACCAGCACGATGCCGCTCTCCGG